>NZ_CATKPN010000078.1:0-5925 GCF_949767245.1 Pseudomonas sp. IT-P176 | reverse complement strand
GTTATCGTTGACGTTTTTCGCGAGCAAGCCGCAAGCGGGCGCCCGCTCCTACAATTGACAGCATCGCTTAACTGATCGGCATTAGGCGAGGCGGCCTGGCTTTTCCTGGTGTACGAATTTCCCTTGTGGGCTAGCCTGCTAGCGATGGGGCCGGCCCCATAGCGAGTGTGCTCGCTCGCACTGTGTTTTGTTGCTGCTGGCAGATTTTGCATACGCTCACCAGGAAGGGGACGGGGGGACGTCAGTTCAATCCCAATTTGCCGCGCAGCGTCGACAGGTCTTCGGCCAGGGTATTGACCGGTCCGATCAGGGCCTTGCGGTCGCGGTCCTTGACCTTGTCGTAGGTCTGGAAGCCACCGTCGGCGGTCCGGTACTTGGCGAGGATGCTGTTGACGCTGGCGAAGTTTTTGTCGACCTTGGCCACGAACGCCTGGTCCTGCTGGGTCAGTTGGCCACGGAACAGGTCGACGATTTTTTTCGCGCCGTCGATGTTGCCCTGAAAGTCATACAAGTCAGTGTGGCTGTAGCGATCTTCTTCGCCGGAAACCTTGGTCGCCGCCACTTCTTCGAGCAAGGCCGCCGCGCCACCCACCACTTTTTCCGGCGGGAAGGTCAGGCCAGCCACCCGGGCCTGCAGGTCCTTGATGTCCTTGTCGAGGCCGTCCGCCAGGGTCGCCAGACCCTCGGTGGTGTGCGCGGCGAACAGTGAATATTCGATGCGGTGGAAGCCAGTGAAGTCAGGCGCCTTGACCCCTTGTTCATGGTCGTCGACCCGGGAGTCGATGGACGCGTCGAGGTCGCTGAACAGTTCGGCGATCGGCTCGATCGACTCGTAGTACACCCGGGTTGGCGCATAGAGTCGTTGCGCGGTGGCCAGGTCGCCGCGTTTCACTGCGGCGGTGAACGCCTGGGTGTGGCTGGCCAGTTCATCCAACTGTTCAGTGACGTAAATCTTGTAGTCGGAGATCGGCCCCACCAGGTCCAGCGGTGCCGTGGCGGCGAAAGCCGGGATAGGGGCGTGGAGCAAACCAAGGGCTGCCAGCAAAACGAGAGGCGATTTGTTCATGGGACGGTTCCGTGGGTGGGGTGTGAGGTGATATCAGGCCCTGGTCATGGCCGGTGCAGCGCCAAGCAGTGAGCGACCGATGAAGTCCTGGTCGTCGGTGACGCCCGGCAAGCTGAAGAAGTACCCACCGCCAATGGGCTTGAGGTACTCCTCCAACGGTTCGCCGTTGAGGCGGTTTTGCACGGTGATGAAGCCCTTGAGCAGGTCGGCCTGGTAGCAGATGAACAACAGGCCCATTTCCAGCTGGCCGTTCTTGCTCACGCCATTGGAGTAATTGAACGGCCGGCGCAGGATCAGATTGCCCTGGGTCGCGGCGGTGCGCGGGTTGGCCAGGCGGATATGGGCATCCAGCCGGGTCAATTGACCGTGGGGGTCTGAGGCGTAGTCCGGCACTTGGTTCTCCTGGGTACCGTCCAGGGGCGCGCCCGTGGTCTTGACCCGGCCGATGATGCTTTGCTGTTCCTGCAGGGGCGTGCGGTCCCATCGCTCCACCAGGTTGCGGATGATCCGCACCACCTGATAGCTGCCATGGGCGGCCCAGGCCGGCTCCGTGCTGCCGGGCTGGACCCAGACCACTTGGCGCATGCTGCCGGGGTCGTTGGAGTCGGGGTTGGCCGAGCCGTCGCGAAAACCCAGGTAATTACGTGCACTTTGCGCCGCGACCCCGGGCTTGGCCGGTGCCTGCGGCGGTACGCTGCCTTCCTGTTTCCAGCGCACCAGCAGCAGGTCCGGCAGATTCTTGACGATGTCGCGCAGGGCATGAATGTTGGTGTCGGCGCTGTTGGCGCAGAACTGCAGGCTCAGGTCGCCGTGGCAAAGATCCGGCTGCAGTGCATCGTTGGAAAACTCGTGCATGCGGATCAGCCGGTGGGGCTTGACGGGCGCCAGGCCAAAACGTTCGTCGAACAGCGATTCGCCCACCGACACGGTGATGGTCAGGTTGTCCGGCGTTACCAGCGGGCCAAGAATCCCGGAGTCCAGCGGCGGCAGCTTGGCGTCCAGCTCAGCCACCGGGCCGCCGGCCATCAGGAAGGCGATCCGGCTGTTGAGGGTGCGGAACAGACGCTCGAGTTCGTCGCGGTCGCTGGCCAGCACATCAAAGGCTACCAGCATGCCGGCGGCCGGGCGTGGGGTGACGATGCCGGCCTGGTGCTGACCGTGGAAACGCTGGCGGTCCTCGGTCTTGTCGCTGCTTGGGGCCTGGGTGACTTGTGCTGGGCTGGCGGCCATGGCCGGGCAGCTCAGGGCGCTTCCCGCCAGCGCTATACCAGCGGCCCCCATGCCCAGTAACACACGGCGACGCTGGGCACTGAATGGATCTGAATGGTTCATCTGTCGTTGGTCTTCTGCTTACAGGCCGAAAAGGCCAAGGGCGGGATCGATGCCATCGAGCGCGTCAGCCAGGGCCTTGGCCCGATCGGCGATGCGCTGGCGCTGGTCGGCGTTGAGGCGCTCATAGCCACGGTCGCCAGCCTGGGCGTTCAGGTCATTGAGCTCGGTTTCGAAGTCGCTGGCTGCACGATCAATCTGCGCCAACAGCGGGCTGGCACTCTTGACCAGCAAGGGGCGCAGCAAGTCGAGCACTTTGCGGCTGACCGCCAGGTTGGCGATGAATCCGTTGAGGTCGCTGTGGCTGTAGCGCTCCTCTTCACCGCTGCTGGCGCGCACCTGGGCGATGCTGCGCAGGTTGCGCGTGACACTGCTCACCAGTTGTCCGGGCGGCAGCGATTGCGCCAGCAGTTGTTGCTTGAGTTGGCCGACATCAACCAACAGCCGTGCAGCGATTGGACCCAGGCCCGCGGTGCTGCGCTGCTCGAACAAGCTGTATTCAATCCGGTGGAAGCCGACAAACTGCGGGTCCTGCTCACGCTGCTCGAAGTAGTCGGCGCGGGCATTGATCGCGTTATCCAGTTCGGCCAGGCGTTGCGCCGCCGGGGCCAGGCGTTGATAAGCAATGCGGGCAGGCATGTACAGGGCTTGGGCCTGCTCCAGGTCTCCCGCATCGATGGCTTGCTGCAAAGCGCTTGCCGCCTTGATCAACTCGGTGCCCTGGGTGCTGAGGTAAACCCGGAATTCCGACAACGGGCCGACAAACGCCAGCATTGATGGACGGGCCTTGGCGGCGGCTTCGGACGCGGCGGTCGGGGTCACGTGCAAGGTGCCGCGGGGATTGCTGAGCAATCCGCAGGTGATGCTGTACTCGCCTGACAACAGGTCGGCGTTGATCACCTGGCTCAGGCCCGGGGCGATGTTTTCCCGTTCCTCGAGCACCAGCACGCCATCGAGGATTTCCCATTCCACGGCACGCTCGGAGCGGTTGACGATGCGAAAGCTGGTGGGGCCTGCCGGCACGGTCAGGGCGTTGGGTTCGCAACTGTGGGGGTGGATGGTCACGGTGATTTCACCCTGGTGCGCCTGACGCTTGGCGGCGGCCATGTGCGCGGCGTAGTAGAACAATCCACCGGCGGCGATCATCACCAACACCGAGCCGGCCAGCGCCCAGTGCAAGGTACGGGGTGGCAAGGATGAAAGGGGGACCTGGCTTGACATGTATGCCCTTACTGACTGGAAGCGGAAGAGGAAGGACTGGCTGGCGGCTTCGCGGGTGCGCTGACCGGGAGGCACAACAGCACCAGGGCCACCAGCAGATAAATCCCGTAGGCACCGAGGGTGCTGACGGTGGGCGCGTCCTGGTAGCCGAGCATGCCGGCCAGCACCGAGCCCAGTGGGCCGTCCATTGGCAGGCTGGCGCTGAGGTCAAAAACCACCTGTTGCAGGTGATTCCACACCCCGGCTTCATGCAGGGCCTGCACCGAGTTGGCAAGAATCCCGGCGGCCACCCACACAATAAACAGCCCGGTCCAGCGCAAGAACGCCGCGAGGTTCAGGCGCATACTGCCGCTGTAGATCAGCCAGCCAACGATAATCGCCAGGCCCAGGCCGAGCAGGGCACCGATTGGCGCTGCCGGGCCGCTACTCTGCTGGAACACCGCCAGCAGGAAGAACACGGTTTCCAGGCCTTCGCGGGCCACAGCGAAAAACACCATGGCGATCAAGGCGCCGACCTGATGCCGGGAGCTGCTCATGGCCTGCTCCAGGGACAACTGCAGCGAGTGCTTGATGGAGCGGGCGACCTTGCGCATCCAGAACACCATGGAACTGAGGATGGCCACGGCCACGAGGCCGATCACTGCCTCGAACAACTCCTGTTGTTTCTGCGGGAACTGCGCGCTCATCAATTCCAGGCCAGCGCCCACCAGCAGGGCCAGGGCGGCGGCGAGAAACACGCCGATCCACACTGCCGGCAGCCAGTGCCCGCGCCCGGTTTGCTTGAGGTAACTGGCAATGATGCCGACGATTAACGCCGCTTCAATGCCTTCGCGCAGCATGATCAGAAAAGGAACCAGCATTCAGCACCGTCGAGATAGATAGCAAGCTAAGTTGTAACATAATGATACTCATTGTCAGTCGAGGCTGATTGACATTTACCTGAACGAAGGCTGAACCAATTCCAAGGAAGGGTCGTTGCGCTGATCAGGGGCATTTTCGCGATTGAGTCAGCGCCTTGCCGTTGATCGAGGGCCAACTGGCCAGCTGGTACGTTAAGATGGCCCTCAAATAAAAACCGGGTCGCCACGCTTTATGTCGGAAAAAGACAGCATCTCCATTCACCTGGTGCGCGAAGCGCTGTTACAAAGCTGCGAGCCGGGTGCCGCCAGTCATGAAGTGCTGCTTAAGGTCGGTATCGAGCCGCGGTTACTGGAGGTGGCGGACGCCCGGGTGCCGGCTACCGCCTACGCCCGGCTGTGGCGGCTGCTGGCGCGGCGGCGCGACGACGAGTTCTTCGGCATGGACCCGCGCCAGCTGAAATCAGGCAGCCTGGCCTTTCTCTGCCAGTGCGCCATGGCCCAGCCGACGTTGGCGGCAGGTCTGAACAGCGGCTTGGGCTTTCTGTCGCTGATGCTCGAGCGCCTGCCAGCGCAACTGGTGCACCAGCAGAGCCTGGCGGAGATCGTCCTGCTGGAAGACGACCCGCAACCGCGTCGCGCCTTCACCTACTTCACTTATTGGATGATCGTCCACGGCGTGGCCTGCTGGCTGGCGGGGCGACGGATTCCGATCCTGGCCATTGAACTGCGTTGCGCCGAGCCGCCGTTCTGCGACGACTACAAGGTGATGTTTTCCGAGAACCTGCGATTCGACCGGCCACGGACCCGGATGATCTTCGCGGCCGACTGCCTCGACCTGCCGCTCAAGCGCAGTGTGCAAGAGCTGCAGCGCTTCCTGGCCCATGCCCCGGCCAACATCCTGGTCAAATACCGTGACCCGCAAAGCCTGGCCAGCCGCATCAAACACGACTTGCGGCATCTGCCGGCGCACACCTGGCCGGAGACCGAAAGCCTGGCGCAACAGCTGTGCATGTCGGCCTCGACCCTGCGCCGGCGCCTGGCGGAAGAGGGGCAGACCTACCAGGGTTTGAAAGACAGCGTGCGCAAGGAGTTGGCGATTGTCTGGCTGGCCGAACCGGCCATCAGCTTCAGCGACATCGCCGCCCGCCTGGGGTTTGCCGATACCAGCTCGTTCTACAAGGCGTTTCGCAAGTGGTCGGGGTCCAACCCGGGGCATTACCGCAGCCTGATTCTCAGCGACGCCGATTGAGTCGGTTTTAGCGCGCGAGCTGATATGGCTATCGCGGCATAGGTATCTACACAACTGTGGTGCGACGTTGCACCAGGGTGTTGGATTAGACCGAGTACATATCCATTTCTTCGGTAACGGCCTCCTATGGTTCCGCCTGACGGCGGCTCACTTTTGAAAGCCCAAAAGTAAGCAAAAGGCTCTCGCCCCACCACTCGGTG
>NZ_CATKPN010000077.1:0-6555 GCF_949767245.1 Pseudomonas sp. IT-P176 | reverse complement strand
ATACCGCCATCGCGAGCAGGCTCGCTCCCACAGGGTTTGTGGCGTGTATGCGGGATCTGTGGGCACCCAGAGCCATCGTGGGAGCGGGCTTGCCCGCGATGAGGCCGGCACATTCAGTATCCATGGCGCCTGACATACCGCCATCGCGAGCAAGCTCGCTCCTACAGGGCTGGCGATGCAGTCGCCTCTGGTCCGTCAGGCCTGTCCCGGTGTATTGAGGTTCATCGAGCGCACTGCCAGGGCCGTGGCCGTTGCTTCGTCCACCGCCAGGGAAAAGCACAGGGTCGCGCCCTGGCCGGGGACATCCAGCAGCCGTACCTGGCGGCCATGCAGTTCGAGGATCCGCTGCACAATCCGCAAGCCCAAGCCACCATCGCGCCGTGCGCCGCCAATATTGAACGGACGCAGGAACAACCCTTCGCGCAGTTCGGCGGCGATCCCCGGGCCGCTGTCGCTGACGGTGATTTCGACAAACTTGCCCTGAGGCTCCAGGCGGATCTCGACCACCCCGCCGACTGGGGTATAGCGCAGGGCGTTGTCGAACAGGTTGGTCAGCACCCGTTCGATCAATCCGAGGTCGGCGCACACCCCCGAGACGCTCGGCGCAAAACTGGCCTTGAGTTGCACATGCCGGGCCTCGGCGTTCAGCTCGAATTTCTGGAAGATGTCCTGCACCAGGTCAGTCAGGGAGAACCGCTCCAGCACCGGCTGGACAAAACCGTGCTCCAGGCGCACCAGTTCCAGCAGCGATTGCGCCAGGCCACCGACCTTGCGGCTCTGGTCCAGGGCGATGCCCAGGTAACGCCGGCGTTCGTCCGGGGTCAGGCTGGCGTCCTTGAGTGACAGGGTTTCCAGGTAGCCATGCAACGAAGCCAAAGGCGTGCGCAGGTCGTGGGAAATGTTCGCCACCAGCTCACGGCGCTCCTGGTCCTGGCGGGTCAGGGAGCGCCATTGTTCGCCCAGGCGGTTCTGCATCTGCCGGAACGCGGCAGCGAGTACGGCAATTTCGTCCTGGCTGGTGGGCGGCTCCACAGGGGCGGGCGCCGTGGTGGGGATGCCGTCGATGTCGAATCTCTTCACGTTGTCGGTCAGGCGCCGCAGGGGCCGGGTGATCAGGGTGAACGCAGTCAGGCCGGCAATCAGGCACAGCAACGCCACCAGGCCAATCGACCATAGGGCGGTGTTCAGCGCCGCACTGGTGGCGCCGCGCGCGGCCAAGCGATCACGTTCTTCGCTGAGCAGCACCACATACAAATAACCGGCCTGCTGGCCGTTGACCTTGAGCGGCGCGGCGCTGAATACCTTGCGCCCGTCGAGGCTGCGCGGGTCGTCGCCGAGAATCGGCAGGGTCTCGTCGTTGAGCAAGCGCTGCAATGGCGCCAGGTCAACCTGTTCGCGGCGCAGATGGCCCTCGGGCGCGGCATCGCCGATCACCCGGCCCTGGTTGTCCAGCAGGTACACCTCGACACTCGGGTTGACCAGCATCAGTTGGCTGAACAGGCCACGCAGGGCTTCGGGTTTCAGGCCGTTGGCATCCATCAACTGAGTGTCGCGGGCGATGTGCTGCGCCAGGTCGCGGGACAAGCCTTGCACCACCTCCAGCTCGTGCATCTGGTTGGCGCGCACCTGCATCCACACCGAGCTGCCACTGCAGATCAGCAGGAGCAAGGCGAACACCAGCGACAGGCGTTGGCTCAGGGTCAGCCTCATGTCGGCTCCTGCGCGCTGGCGAATTTATAGCCGCGGCCCCAGACCGTGAGAATGCGCACCGGCTGCGCCGGATCGGCCTCGATCTTGGCGCGCAGGCGGTTGATGTGGGTATTGACCGTGTGTTCGTAGCCTTCGTGGCTGTAGCCCCACACCGCATTGAGCAGGTCCATGCGCGAGAACACCTTGCCCGGCTGGCGGGCAAAGAAATACAGCAGGTCGAATTCGCGTGGCGTCAGGTCCAGGCGTTTGCCGTGCAGTGTCACTTCGCGGGTGATCGGGTCGATGAACAGGCCGTCGCTGCTGAGGCTGCCGGCGTCCATCTTCAGATTGCGCGCCATGGCATCGACCCGGCGTAGCAAGGCCTTGACCCGGGCCACCAGCTCGAGCATGGAAAACGGCTTGGCGAGGTAGTCGTCGGCACCCAGTTCCAGGCCGAGGATGCGGTGCATTTCGCTGGAGCGCGCGCTGGTGATGATGATCGGCGTGTAGCGCGCCATGGCGCGGGCGCGGCGGCAGATTTCCAGGCCGTCGACACCCGGCAGCATCAGGTCGAGGACCAGCGCGTCCCAGTTGCCCTGTTCGAGCAGGTGCAGGCCCTGGTTGCCATCGGCGCTGTGCACCACCTCGAAGTGTTCGTCGCGCAGGTGCAGGCAGATCAGGTCGGCGATGTGGCTGTCGTCCTCGACCACCAGGACACGTTTAGGCTGGTCCATAAAGCTCCGATCCGGTTGCGTAGTGCGGCCATTGTGCGGCTTTTCCCGACGCTCAGTTATCACGAATTGTTTAACAGTGCGTGAGGATTTGGCGATCACCTCAAGCCTAGGCTGTGTTCCAGAAAACACAGTGAAGGAGAGGGACCATGTACTCACGGCGACAGTTTCTTCTGGCCGGCGGCGGGCTGGGTGTTGCGGCGCTGGTGGCCGGGGTCTTGACCCGGCGGGTGGCGCCCCCGGCGTTGATCGGTGCGGCGCAGGCGGCCGAGACTTTCGAGGTCAGCCATAGCGAGGCCCAATGGCGCGCCCTGCTGAGCCCCGAGCAGTACCACATCCTGCGGGAGGAGGGCACCGAACGCGCCTACAGCAGTGCACTGAACGACGAGCATCGGGACGGCACCTTTGCCTGCGCCGGCTGCGAGCTGGCGCTGTTTACCTCAAGCCGCAAGTTCGACAGCCACACCGGCTGGCCCAGTTTCTGGGCACCGCTGCCCAACGCCGTGGCCACCCGCCAGGACCGCAGCTTCGGCGTGCTGCGTGAAGAGGTGCATTGCCGGCGTTGTGGTGGGCACCTGGGCCATGTGTTCGACGACGGCCCGCCACCGACCGGACTGCGTTACTGCATGAACGGCCTGGCCATGACCTTTGCCGCCTGACCCTGGTTTTTTACTTCCGTCAGTGGCCGCACCGCCAGCCGCAAAATTTCCCCATCAGGAGTACCTACCATGAATCGCCGATT
The DNA here is from genome assembly GCF_949767245.1 of Pseudomonas sp. IT-P176. Taxonomy (NCBI): domain Bacteria; kingdom Pseudomonadati; phylum Pseudomonadota; class Gammaproteobacteria; order Pseudomonadales; family Pseudomonadaceae; genus Pseudomonas; species Pseudomonas sp. IT-P176. The sequence goes on along the minus strand of NZ_CATKPN010000077.1, from coordinate 3,393 downwards.
AACCTGGCGTCACACTTTGTTCGGCCTGGCGCTTGCCGGCGTGGTCGGGCAGTGCCTGGGTTTTTCCCTGGGCGCGAGCGAAGAAGCAGTCGTCCTGGCAGCGCCAGTGGTCGACGAAGTGCCGAACACTGCGAGCGAAACCGCGGTGTTCGCCGGTGGTTGTTTCTGGGGTGTGCAGGGGGTGTTCCAGCACGTCAAAGGGGTGACCAGTGTGGTGTCTGGCTACGCCGGGGGCACGGCCGAAACAGCCCGCTACGAACGTGTCGGCGAGGGCGATACCGGTCACGCCGAAGCGGTACGAGTGACCTTCGACCCGGCCCAGGTCAGCTACGGCAGCTTGCTGCAGATCTATTTTTCCGTGGCCCATAACCCCACTGAACTCAACCGCCAGGGGCCCGACCGTGGCACCCAGTATCGTTCGGCACTGTTCGTGGAGGATGCCCGGCAACAAAAGGTCGCCCAGGCCTACATCGCCCAGCTGGACGCGGCCCATGCCTTCAACGCACCGATTGTGACCAGCATCGAGCGCGACAGCGGTTTTTACCCAGCGGAGGATTACCATCAGGACTTTCTGACCGAGCACCCCAACCACCCCTACATCGTGATCAACGACCTGCCGAAAGTGGCACAGCTCAAACAGCTGTACCCGCAGCGGTATTCGGCGCAACCGGTGTTGGTGAAGGCCGGGAACTAGCCCGGCTCATCCGGAGATCACATTTTTGCCGACGATCTTCGAGCGGTACAACGCCTGGTCGGCGCGGGCCAGCAGGCCGGTCTTCTGTTCGTCGGCGAAGCGCTCGACCACGCCAAAGCTCATGGTCACCTGGTAGTCGCCTACGGGGGCCAGGCTTTCCAGTTCAAACCGAATGGTTTCGGCCAGGACCTGGGCGGTGGTGACGGGGGTATTGGGCAGCAGCATGATGAACTCGTCGCCGCCCCAGCGGGCCAGCAAGTCGCCTTCGCGCACGCAGCGCTTGATGGTTTCCACCACGTGCACCAACGCCGCATCACCCAGGGCATGGCCGTAATGGTCATTGATGACTTTGAAATCATCGATGTCCATGGCGATCAGCGACAGCGGCTGGCGAAACCGCTCGGCGCGTTCGCATTCCAGGGGCAGGGCGGTTTCCAGGCGGTAGCGGTTGGCGATGCCGGTGAGGCTGTCGCTCTCTGCCAGCTTGCGGTTCTCCTGCAACTGCACCTGCAACTGTTGATTGACTCGCGACAGCTCGCGGGTGCGTTCGTCGATGATCGCTTCCAGGGACTTGTTGCGTTGCTCCAGTTGCTCCACCAGGCGCTGCTTGTCTTCAATGCTGCGATGGGCGCCGATCATCCGCGCGACCGAGCCATCGGCGTTGCGGGCGACCACATAGCCGTGGTCTTCGATCCGGGTGTAGGAGCCGTCCTGCATGCGGCAGCGGTATTGCGCCAGGTAACGCGGCGAGCGCTGCTGTAGATGGTCATCGAACAGGTGCATCACCCGGGGGAAATCTTCCGGGTGGATCAGGTTTTCCCAGGTCAGCACACTGTTTTCCAGGCCGTGGGGGGCGTAGCCAAGCATTGCGTACCAGCCACGGTTGCGGTAGACGAAGCCGGTGTTGGCGTTCCAGTCCCAGATGCCATCGCTGGTCAGGTCGAGAATCGCCTGCAGCATGTCTTCATTGAGGTCCACCGGATGGACCTGTAATGGCTCGAATTCAGACGCATCCCCCATGATCGCTCTCCCTGCTGTGCTAATGCCGAAGTGGCCCCTGCGCCGCTGAGACTAGCCCAAGGTACAGTGCCGCTCCAGTGCCGGAAGTCGCCGCGCAGGTGTAGCCTTCTGAGGCTACATCTCGAAAAGTAGCCTCAGGAGGCTACAGTGCCAGGATCCGCGTCACTGTCAGCCCGATGGCGATACTCATGGTGAAACTCAACAAGGTGCCCAGCAGCACGTATTCGCTCAGTGAGCGGACCTTGGCCCCCTGGATTTCATTGAAGCGCAGGATGCTTTTGGCGGTGATCAGGAAACCCACGGCCTCCCATTGCTGCAACAGGACGAAGGTCAGGATCAACACCCGCTCCAGATTGCCAATCAGCGCACCGGCATTGGCCAGTGAGCCGAGCTTGTCGATTTCCCTGATCCACGGGGCGAGGGCGGCCCCGATCAAGCTGGAAGTGGGGCGCAACACCAGCAGGTAGGCCAGGGCGATCAACAGGTTTGGCGGGCTCACCAGTCCCCTCAACCAGGCGTGCCAGGGCAGCGCGGCACCCTCGATCACGGCCCAGACCCCGAGGATCGCCAGCACGCATAGTCCCTGTTCCAGGATAAAACGGCGCACCGGATGGGGCGCGGGCCGCGGTAGTAATCCATGCAGCGCCGCTCGTGCCACGGACAGCGACAGCGCGATCAGTGCAGCCCAGGGGAGCGGGTTGGCAGTCAGCGCCAGCGCGCTAAAGTAGCCCAGCCCGGCGACCGCGACATAGCCCATCAGCGCCCGCGCCCGCGCTCGGTGTAAGCCGGTGGCAGCATCGCTGAACCAGCGTTTCCACGGCAGGGAGAAGTCGGCCAGCACATGGATCAGTAGCAGTATCAGCAACAGGGTGCTCGGCTCAGCCATGTTGCAACTCCTCGATCCACTGGTGGGTGCGTTCCAGGAAACGATCGAGCAATCGTGCCTGGGCCCGTTGCAACGCCTTGTTGACCGTGACCCGGGATTTGCCCAGGTAGTGGGCGGTACTCGATTGATCGCCCTGGCTGGTCAGGTGTACGCCGTAGGTCTGGGCCTCCACCTGGGTCCATTGCTCGATGATAGCGCCGACAAACTCGGTCACCAGCTCTGTGCGCTCGAGAAACTGCCCGTCGCTGCTGAAAACCCCCAGGGTCGATTTTTTCATGCTGTCCAGGCCTTGCCCGGAAAGCACAAAGACTTCGCCGTAGCCTTGGTCTGCTTGCGCCGTTCCGAGGCCGATGGCGACCCGGGCGTCCCAACGCTCGCCTTTGGGACTGGCGGCAATCAGCCCGGCCCGCAAGGCCAGCGCACAGTCGAAGGCCAGCGCCGGTTGCCCGAGCACCAGTTGAAAGCCATCGCCACGGAAGGTTTCAGCGCTGGCGCCGTAGCGCTCGCTCAAGGTCGCCAGCACTGCTGCAAGCCCCTCGATGTACGCCAGGGTGTCGTGGGAGTGCTGGGAATGAATCAGATCGCCGGTCAGGACTGCCTTGATCGTCATGCAGGTGCCTAGAGGAAAGACGTAGTGCTTAAAAGTAGCCTCTAAAGGCTACATTTGCAAAAGTAGCCTTTGGAGGCTAATCCATAATGTTATTCGACTACGCGGCTGTCGTAGGAGCAAGGCTTGCCCGCGTGGCGGCCTCTGGGGTGTTGGATTAGGCGGAGTACATATCCATTTTTGCGA
>NZ_CATKPN010000076.1:0-6683 GCF_949767245.1 Pseudomonas sp. IT-P176 | reverse complement strand
CGTAAGGGCGAAACCCTAAGCCGCCATCACCGCAGCAACGGATATACCCCCAAATCGCAGCCTTCAGCAGCTCCCACAAAAGATTGGAGCAATGACGAGCTACGTCTGGCTATCACCCTCATCCGCATCATCACTATCCGGCTCGTCGGTGGTCGAGTCATCGTCGCCCGCGCTACCTCCCTGGCCCTTGTCCCCCGGTTCGGATTCGGACTTGGCCAGCATCAAGGCACTGTCTCCCACCTGATCGCTCGACACCTGCTCACCATGGCGCGTGCACTCAGCCCACGCCGAAGACATACCCACCGACAGCAACAGCAACACCTTAAACAACAGCACACTGCGTTGAAAAATGCTCATAGCTGATTCCATCCTTTCGAGGAGAGCCTGGCGGCGACGAACCCAATCGCCATGGCGTTGGCTGCAATCTAGTTGTGATCGGTCGGGTTCTCCAGATAGGACGCTGACTAAAGCCAGGAAATGCCACATCCTTCCAGATTGGTTGTGAATAACAGTTAGAGCCAATCCAGCTAACACGACGAGGCCACCTGCCATGGATCTTTCGCAAACACTGCTGCAACTGGAACAACGCCTGCTGTCACAGGGGATTCGACGCGATGCACAAGAACTCTCATCCTTGATCGCCGATGACTTCCGCGAGTTCGGCGCCAGCGGCGGCACCTGGACCAAAGCAGACTTGATCGAACAGTTGCCTCAGCAAGCCTTCGTTCAACGCACCATCAGTCAATTCGCGGTCAAGCCGTTGTCGGAACACACTGCACTGGTGACGTATCACTGCCACAACACCCAAGCCGACAGCCTGCGCAGTTCGATCTGGCGTAAACAAGACGAGCATTGGCAAATGCTATTTCACCAAGGCACCCATATCCCCACGCCCCTATAAACACGGGAGCGCCAGCGACTCGCGCCGCCAACAAAAAACCCCGCGGCTTTCGCAACGGGGTTTTGGGCGTGACGGTTCAGCGCTTAGTGGTGTTCACGGGTCGCGCGGAATTTCACGTCTGGCCAGCGCTCTTCCATCAGCGCCAGGTTGACCCGGGTCGGGGCCAGGTAGGTCAGGTGACCACCGCCGTCGACCGCGAGGTTTTCCACGGCCTTGACGCTGAACTCTTCAAGCTTCTTCTTATCGCTGCAATCGATCCAGCGCGCGGACCACACGGTGATTGGCTCGTAGGCGCACTCGACCTTGTATTCCTCTTTCAGGCGGCTGGCGACCACATCGAACTGCAGGACACCCACGGCGCCGAGGATGATGTCGTTGCTGCGCTCCGGGAAGAACACCTGGGTGGCGCCCTCTTCGGCCAGTTGCTGCAGGCCCTGGCGCAGTTGCTTGGATTTCAGCGGGTCCTTCAGGCGCACGCGGCGGAACAGTTCCGGGGCGAAGTGCGGGATACCGGTGAACCCCAGGGCTTCGCCTTCGGTGAAGGTGTCGCCGATCTGGATGGTGCCGTGGTTGTGCAGGCCGATGATGTCGCCGGCAAACGCTTCTTCCAGTTGCTCACGCTCGGAGGAGAAGAAGGTCAGCGCATCGCCGATCCGCACGTCCTTGCCGGTGCGCACGTGGCGCATCTTCATGCCTTTTTCGTACTTGCCGGAGCAGATGCGCATGAAGGCAATTCGGTCGCGGTGCTTGGGGTCCATGTTCGCCTGGATCTTGAACACGAAGCCGGTGAATTTCTCTTCCACCGGTTCCACGGTCCGCTCGTTGGCAACCCGTGCCAGCGGTTTTGGCGCCCAGTTGACCACGGCGTCGAGCACGTGATCGACACCGAAGTTGCCCAACGCAGTACCGAAGAACACCGGCGTCAGCTGGCCGTCCAGGAACTCCTGCTGGTTGAACTCGTGGCAGGCGCCCTGCACCAGCTCGAGCTGTTCGACGAAGCGGTCGTACTCGTCACCCAGGTGGTTGCGAGCTTCATCGGAGTCGAGCTTCTCGATGATCTTGACTTCGGTCCGCTCGTGGCCGTGGCCCGCGGTGTAGACAATGATGTAGTCGTCGGCGAGGTGATACACGCCTTTGAAGTCGCGGTAGCAACCGATCGGCCAGGTGATCGGCGCAGCCTTGATTTTCAGGACCGCCTCGATTTCGTCGAGCAGTTCGATCGGGTCGCGGATGTCACGGTCGAGTTTGTTGATGAAGCTGACGATCGGCGTGTCACGCAGCCGGCAGACGTCCATCAGGGCGATCGTCCGTGGCTCTACACCCTTACCGCCGTCGAGGACCATCAAGGCCGAGTCGACTGCCGTCAGGGTACGGTAGGTATCTTCGGAGAAGTCTTCGTGGCCCGGGGTGTCGAGCAGGTTGATCATGTGATCGCGATACGGAAACTGCATGACCGACGTGGTAATCGAAATACCCCGCTGCTTTTCCATTTCCATCCAGTCGGAGGTGGCATGGCGGTCGGATTTGCGAGATTTCACCGTGCCGGCAACCGCAATCGCCTTGCCCATCAGCAAGAGCTTCTCGGTGATGGTGGTCTTACCCGCATCGGGGTGGGAAATAATGGCGAAAGTGCGGCGTTTCGCGACTTCGGCGGCCTGTTTGGTCATGGGAAATCGCCTGGCAGGTGATTCAAAAAAGGGCGGCGATTATAGCCCAAGTTGAACCCAGAACCGAACCGTTGAGCACATTAAGGGTGGCCAAATGCTGCCTAAGATGGGAACCTTTTAAAGCGTAGAGACGTCCACTCCCCTGTTACGACCTTTCGTCAGGGGCTGAAATATCTGCAAGTCAGCCTGACGAGGCTGTGCTCATGGCTCGACCTCATGCCGTTTTGCCGGCATTGGCGAGCTGCTTTTCGCGAACACCTTCCCGGCAGCCAGGCATGGCGTTGCCACACGGGAATCTGTTCGCCGACTGAAATAAAGGAGTCCGCCTGTGGCTATTCGCTATGGCAAAGGGCTGATAGGGGGAGCGGTTGTCGTCGCCCTCCTGGCCCTGCTGATCCACTGGATCGGCATCAACACGATCGAACTGTACCGCGACGATTTGTTGTTTTACCTGCAAGCTCACCTGATCCTCGTCCTCGCTTCCATGCTGGCCGCCCTTGTCGTGGGCATCCCTGCCGGCATCCTGCTCAGCCGCCCGACCCTGGTCGGACGCGCCGAACGCTTCATGCAAATCTTCAACATCGGCAACACCGTCCCACCCCTGGCCGTACTGGCCATCGCCCTGGGGATCCTCGGGATCGGCAGCGGCCCTGCCATCTTCGCCCTCTTCCTCGCCTCCCTCCTGCCCATCGTGCGCAATACCTACGAGGGCCTGAAAAACGTCCAGGGTTCACTCAAGGAAGCCGCCGTCGGCATCGGCATGACCCCGCGCCAAGTGCTCTGGCGGGTCGAACTGCCGAACGCCGTGCCGATCATCATCGGTGGCGTGCGAGTAGCGCTGGCGATCAACGTCGGTACCGCGCCCCTGGCGTTCCTGATCGGCGCCAACAGTCTGGGCAGCCTGATTTTCCCCGGCATTGCCCTGAACAACCAGCCGCAACTGATCCTCGGCGCGGCGTGTACCGCCCTGCTGGCATTGCTGCTGGACGGTCTGGTGACACTGAGCAGCCGCCTCTGGCTGGAACGCGGGTTACCCCAGTCCTAACCCGGCTGAGCGAAGGAATCACGATGAAATTACCAAGCTTGTTACTGGGCTGCGTCCTGCTGTGCGCAGGATTTGCCCAGGCCGCCGAAAAACCCCTGATCCGCATCGGCGCCCGGGTCTTCACCGAGCAGACCCTGCTCGCCGAAATCACCGCCCAATACCTGCGTGCCAAGGGCTACAACGCCCAGGTCACCGGCGGCCTGGGCAGCAACCTGGCCCGCAGCGCCCAGGAAACCGGGCAACTGGACATGGTCTGGGAATACACCGGGGTCTCCCTGGTGTCCTACAACCACGTCACGGAAAAGCTCGACAGCCAGCAGTCCCTGGCCCGGGTCACTGAACTGGATGCGAAGAAGGGCCTGACCTGGCTCTCGCCGTCGAAATTCAGTAACACCTACGCCCTGGCACTGCCCGAGAAAATCGCTGCGCAGTTCCCCGAGGTCAACAGCATCAGCGAGCTGAACACGGCGCTGCGCAATCAGGCCGAGGACAACCCGCTGGTGGCCCTGGACACCGAGTTCGCCAACCGTTCCGACGGCCTGGCAGGCATGGTCGAGCGCTATGACATGGACCTGACCCGGCGCAACATCCGCCAGATGGACGCGGGCCTGGTCTACACCGCACTGCGCAATGGCCAGGTGTTTGCCGGCCTGGTGTACACCACCGACGGGCGCCTGAGTGCGTTCAAACTCAAGTTGCTCAAAGACGACAAGCATTACTTCCCCGACTACACCGCCGCCCCCGTGGTGCGCCAGGTGTACCTCGACGCCCATCCGCAACTGGCTGGCCAACTCAAACCGCTGGCCGATCTGTTCGATGACGAGACCATGCGCCAGCTCAATGCCCGGGTCGACGTCAATCATGAAAGCCCGTCGGCCGTGGCCGCAGACTTCCTGCGCCAGCACCCACAGCTTTCGAACAACTGAACCGGAGGAAAAGCCATGGATTTCCTGAACGCCTTTTCCCATCTGGACTGGCCTCTTGTCCTGCACCTGACCTGGCAACACATCACCCTGGTCGGGATCGCCGTGACCCTGGCGATTGTCGTCGGCGTGCCCCTGGGCATTGTGATGACTCGCTTTCCGGCACTGGCCGGCCCGCTACAGGCCAGCGCCACCGTGCTGCTGACCGTGCCCTCGATTGCCCTGTTCGGCCTGCTGCTGCCGTTCTATTCGAAGTTCGGCCAGGGCCTGGGGCCGATGCCGGCGATTACCGCGGTGTTCCTGTACTCCCTGCTGCCGATCATGCGTAACACCTACCTGGCGCTGACCGGCGTCGAACCGGGTATTCGCGAAGCCGCCCGGGGCATTGGCATGACATTCGGCCAGCGCCTGCGCATGGTCGAACTGCCGATCGCGGTGCCGGTGATTCTCGCCGGTGTGCGCACCGCCGTGGTGATGAACATCGGGGTGATGACCATCGCCGCGACCATCGGCGCCGGCGGCCTGGGCGTACTCATTCTCGCCTCCATCAGCCGCAGCGACATGTCGATGCTGATTGTCGGCGCGGTCCTGGTCAGTGTGCTGGCCATCTTCGCCGACCTGCTCTTGCAATGGCTGCAACGCTCGCTGACTCCAAAAGGACTCCTGAAATGATCGAACTTCAAAACCTCAGCAAAACCTTCCGCAGCAACGGCAAAGACGTCAAAGCCGTGGACTCGGTAAGCCTGACCGTCAATGAAGGCGAAATCTGCGTGTTCCTCGGGCCATCGGGCTGCGGCAAAAGCACCACGCTGAAGATGATCAACCGCCTGATCAAACCGACCTCGGGCAAGATCCTGATCAACGGCGAAGACACCACCGACCTCGACGCAGTGACCCTGCGCCGCAACATCGGCTATGTGATCCAGCAGATCGGCCTGTTCCCCAACATGACCATCGAGGAGAACATCACCGTGGTCCCGCGCCTGCTCGGCTGGGACAAACAGAAGTGCCACGACCGCGCCCGCGAGTTGATGAGCATGATCAAGCTCGAACCCAAGCAGTACCTGCACCGCTATCCGCGTGAACTGTCCGGTGGCCAGCAGCAGCGCATCGGCGTGATCCGCGCGCTGGCCGCCGATGCCCCGTTGCTGCTGATGGACGAACCCTTCGGCGCAGTCGACCCGATCAACCGCGAGATGATCCAGAACGAATTCTTCGAGATGCAGCGGGCGCTGAACAAGACGGTGATCATGGTCAGCCATGACATCGACGAAGCGATCAAGCTGGGGGACAAGATCGCCATCTTCCGCGCCGGCAAGCTGTTGCAGATCGACCACCCGGACACCTTGCTCGCCCACCCGGCGGACGACTTTGTCAGCAACTTCGTGGGCCAGGACAGCACCCTCAAGCGCCTGCTGCTGGTCAAGGCCGAAGACGCCGCGGACAACGCCCCGTCCGTGAGCCCGGAGACCCCGGTGGCCGATGCGCTGGAGTTGATGGACGAACACGACCGCCGCTATGTGGTCGTCACCTGTGCCGAAAACAAGGCCCTGGGCTACGTACGTCGCCGCGACCTGCACCGCCAGGGCGGCTCATGTGGCCAGTATCTGCGCGAGTTCAACGCCACTGCAGCCTACGACGAACACCTGCGCATCCTGCTGTCGCGCATGTACGAGTTCAACCGCTCGTGGCTGCCGGTGCTGGATGCGGAGCGGGTGTTCCTCGGTGAAGTGACCCAGGAATCAATTGCCGAGTACCTGAGCTCCGGCAAGTCCCGTGGCGGCAAGACCAGCATTGTGTCGCCGGCCGAGACTGCGTTGGCCTGACCAACGCCATCGCGGGCAAGCCCGCTCCCACAGTGGTTTCTGTCGTACACAAATCCCATGTACACCAAAAACCCTGTGGGAACGGGCTTGCCCGCGATTGGCATAGGTATCTACACAACTGTGGTGCGACCGGGATGTTGGATCAGGCCGAGTACATATCCATTTCTTCGGTAACGGCCACCTATGGTTCCGCCTGACGGCGGCTCACTTTTGAACAGCCCAAAAGTAAGCAAAAGGCTCTTACCCCACCACTCGGTGCCTCGCTAAGGCTCGGCATGCCCGTACTCCGACATTGATTTGGGGGGCCGCCGCAATGGGCCC
>NZ_CATKPN010000075.1:0-7688 GCF_949767245.1 Pseudomonas sp. IT-P176 | reverse complement strand
CCAAAAGTGAGCCGGCCGTCAGGGCGGAACCATAGGAGGCCGTTACCGCAAGAATGGATATGTACTCGGTCTAATCCAACACCCTGGTCGGCCCACAGCCGCAAGCGGGCGCCCGCGATGGTCTTGAACGCTGACGCATATCTCCTGAATAAATGCGGCGCCCTCAGGTTTTTCGCGAGCGAGCTCGCTCCTACAGAAGCCCAATCCCACAGCTCCCTCTATCCCGGCAGCAGGTCCGGGCGAATGTACTCGGGCGACAACACGTTCAACCAGAACAGGATCATGTTGACCATGATAGTCACCACCACCAGCAAACCAATGCCCCACACCGCTGCGGCGTACAACAACCCGCGGTCCTGATTCAGGCGCATGAACTTGGGCAACCCGATAAACAGCAGGTAGCTGGTGTAGGCCCCGGCGAGCATCAGCGCGCTGATGGCCAGCCAGCGGTTGGGGTACAGCGCGCTGATCCCGGACAGGAAAAACGGGGTCGCCACGTACGCCGCAAAGCCGATGCACTGGTTGAGGTTCGGCCGGGCCTCGAAGGCGCGCGACATCCAGCGGATAAACCCGCCCATCAAGGCAGTGCCCAAGACCATCGCCCCGTACATCAGCAGGCAAAGTTGCAAGGCGCTGTTGAAACTCAGGCGCACGGTTTCATCTTCGGCCAGGCTCCAGCCGACCCAGGTGGTGCCGATGAACAGGCACAGGGTCGGCAACAGCGCCAACAGCAGCAGGTGGGCCAGGTAGTGCCTGGGGTGTTGCTCTTCTTCGCTGCGGATCTCGGTCCAGGCAAAGTCCGGATGGGTAAAGAGTCTGACGATATGGGGTTTCATGACTTCCTCCAGTCGGCATCAGCCGCAAACGGCCTCTTATAGGTATGGATGCAAGGCAGCAGTCAGGGTTTCAAGTTTTTAGCCTTGTAGCGCTCGTAACCGACCAACAGCGGCTGGGTGCTTAAGCCGTGGAGCAGAATGCTCAAGGCCACCACCGACAGAGTGAAGTGGGTAGACACCGCCGCCACCTGGGCATCGAGCCCGTGGTTGAGGGCGTAGAACAGGTAGAACAGACTGCCGATCCCGCGAATGCCGAACCAGCCCACCAGCAGGCGCTGGCGCATGTCGAGCAGCTTGCCCCAGGGCACCAGCAGCACACTCAATGGGCGGATCAGCACGAACAGCGCCAGGGCCACGGGCAGGGCGCGCCAGTCCCAGTGCGTGAGCAACACCACGCCCAGCAGCGTCACCAGGAACACCTCCATGGCGCGTTCGACGATGCTGCCGAATGACAACATGTCGCCCATCATGATACCGGCCGCGACCTGGCCGTCCGCCAACGCCTGCCGATCACCGTGGATCGCGTGTTGCGGCTCGACATGCTGATGCCCGACCAGCGGCTGCACCAGGTGCTCGGCCGGCGTTCGGGCGCCGCCGGTCTGACGCACTTCGGCCTGGCGCAAGCCCAGCCCGGCGGCAAACACCGAGAGAAATCCGTAGCCCCCGATCGCCTCGGCTGCCACATAGGCCAGGGCAATCAAGGCCAGGCTCAAGTAGTCGTTGGGGGACAGGGTGCTGTCGTCATTGCGGATGCGCATCGACAGGGTCAGGCGGCCCAGCCCACGGCCCATCCAGTAACCGGTCAACAGCCCGGCAGGCACCGCCCAGAGCAGATCGCGCAGCAGCCATTCGGTCAGCCACGCGCTGTCATCGCGCAGCAGCAGCAAGCCGAGAATCACGAACGGGAACGCCACCCCGTCATTGAGCCCCGACTCGCCCGACAGGCCAAAACGCACCCGATCGTAGTCCTTGGCATCGGTGACTTGCACCAGTGACGCCAGGACCGGGTCGGTCGGAGCGAGGATGGCGCCAATCAGCATCGACACCCCCCACGGCAAACCCAGCAGGTAATGCAGCAACAGGCACACACCGACGATGGTCAACACCATCACCGGCCCGGCCAGGCCGTAGGCAATGCGCCAGGCGCGGTTGGCCAGTGGCAGGCGCAACTTCAGGCCGCCGACAAACAGCGAAAACAGCACCGCGACTTCACTCAGGTGCTCCAGCCAGAAAGACGCCTGGGCGATCTCCAGCTGCAACAGACCCAGGCCCGAGGGCCCGATGGCGACGCCCAGGATCAGGCACACCGCCGAGGTGGTCACCGGCAGCCAACGCAGATAGGAAGAGGTCAGTGCCAGGGTCAGCAAGACCGCCCCCAGCACCGCCATCCATAGAATGAAATTCATCGCCGCACCCTCTATCCCCCTGTGACAACAGGGGGCAACGGGGAATTCAGCGCCGGTTGCGCAAGTAGCGGCCCGTGGTCTTGCTGGCACCCTTCATATCAGGTGGGCCCGTCAGCAAACAGTACCGTCCAGGTGCAAGACCGCACCGGTCACGCTGGCCCCGGCGCTACTGGCCAACAGCAGCAGAGGACCGTTGAGTTGCAACAACCGCTCGTGGTTGGCCCGGTCGACACCCGGGGCGATGACGTTGACCCGAATTCGGTGCGGCGTCAGTGACTCGGCCATCGCCCGGCTCATCCGGATCAGACTGCTGTGGGCCCGCAGGCACGGATTGGGTTCGCTGATAGGTCGCGGTGGCGGGTCGATATTGACGATGCTGCCGCCACGTTCCGCCACTATCATGCGCTGGCTGGTGCACAGTGCGACATCGTTGAACTCGCTGTCATGCTCGCGTTCGGCACTGTTGTTGATCAGCACGTCGACGCTGCCGAACCGCACTTGCACCGCATCCAGTGCGGCCTCGATGCTGGCGTGACGGCGGCTGTCCAGGGGCACGGTCAAGACCTGCGCACCTTCCCATTGCAGGTCTGCCGCCAGTTGCTGGACTTGCCGTGGATGCTGGGCACCGAGCACTACGCGGGCACCGGCCCGGCTGATCAGGCGTGCAAAGTGTTCGCCCAGGCGAGTGGCCGCGTCGGCCACCAGCACCGTCTTGCCGGCCATGGAGAACGGCTGCAGCAGATCGCTCATGGCCGTACCTCCACCAAGGTCGCGGCGTGCGGCGGCGGGGGGCTTGCCGTCGAGGAATTGATCCCGGCTTCGGCCGCGAGCTGGCGCAGGCTCATCGACTCGAAGCCGTTGCGGGAAATCAGTTTGATGGCGGCCAGGCGGATGTTGGTTTCAGTCATGTTCATGGGCAGGCTCCAGCGCTCATCAAGCGTGGCTAGTGTCGCCCCGCCAGAGGGTGGCGGGGCGGACGCTTATTGCAGGTTGCCGGCGACCGCAATGGTCTGGGCAGTGATGTAGTTCGACTCGGGCGAGCAGAACAGGTACACCGCATCGGCGGCTTCCTGTGGCGTCCCGGCGCGGCCCAGGGGGTTGCGCTGGGAGTGGGACTTGGCCGCTTCCGGGCTGATCCCGACGCGGATGTCCCGGCCTTCGATGTTCACGGTGGCGCCAGCGTTAGCGTCGGCCCGGGTCATGCGGGTCTCGATATAGCCGAACGCCACGGCGTTCACGTTGACCTTGAAACGGCCCCATTCGCGGGCCAGTGAGCGGGTCATGCCGATCACCCCGGCCTTGGCCGAGGAGTAGTTCATTTGCCCGGCATTGCCGTTGAGGGCCGAGGTCGAGGAAATGTTCACCACTTTGCGGAACACTTCGCGCTCTTGCGCAGCTTCTGCCAGGGCCTGGGCCTTGATGATCGGATAGGCCGCACGCAGGATGCGGAAAGGCGCTGTCAGGTGGCAGTCGAGGATCGCGTGCCACTGCTCGTCGCTCATCTTCTGAATCACGTCGTCCCAGGTGTAGCCGGCGTTGTTGACGATGATGTCGATGCCGTTGAAGTGGTCCATCGCGGTCTTGATATAGCGGTCGGCAAAGTCCGGGGCGCTGACGTTGCCGTGGCAGACGGCGGCTTGGCCACCCATTTGGCGGATCAGCTCCGCGGTTTCGTGGGCCGGGTCGGCATCCAGGTCGTTGATCACGATGCGTGCGCCTTCACTGGCCAGCTTCAGGGCGATCTGTTGCCCGATACCGCGACCGGAGCCGGTGACCAGTGCCACTTTGCCTTCGAGTTTTGCCATGGGTGTAGCTCCTCTGTTATGGGTTGGGTTTACAGGGCGATCACAGCGTCACCAACAATCCTGGTCTCGCCGTACTGGTTGGTGGTGCGGACCTGGACCTTGATGCATTGCTCGCCGTGGGCTTGAAAACGCTCGACCACCGTGCCGGTACAGGTGATCTGGTGACCAAGGTGGGTGATGCCCAGGAAGCGCACGGAAAATTCGCGCAATTGACGCTGATCGACCCACTGGGTCAGCAAACGACCCAGGTAGGCCATCGACAACATGCCGTGGGCGAAGACATCGGGCATGCCGGCCTTGCGTGCGTAGTCGGTGTCGATGTGAATCGCGTTGTGATCGCCCGAGGCGCCGGCAAACAGCGCCAGGGTGGTGCGGTTGATCGGGTTCAGCGTCAGGGGTGGCAGTTGCTCGCCGACCTTGATTTGTTCCAGGCTGATGGCATTCATAGCTGTTCTCCGCTTCAGCTGTTGCGCTGCACAAGCACGCTGCGCAGGTCGGCGACGTGTTCACCGCGTTGATTGGTGACTCGGGTTTCGCGCACCACAAACTCCAGGGCGCCGGCTTTTTTGTCGTAGATGTCGGCGATCCGCACTTCAAAGCGCAGGGTGTCGCCGGCATAGGCCATGCGGTGATAACGAAAGGACTCTTCGCCGTGCAGGATGCGTGCGGTGACGATGCCCAACTCTTCCCGCCAGGCGTTGGACGGCATCTGCAACTCCAGCGAGAACAGAAAAGTCGGCGGCAGCGGCAAGCTCGGGTGCCCGGCATCGCGGGCGGCCTGTTCGTCGAAATAGATCGGGTTGGTTTCCCCGGTAGCCTTGGCGAAAAAGCGCAGTTGTCCGGCTTCGGCGGTGGCGAGGAAGGCAGGCAGTTGCCGGCCAATGTGGTGCTTGTCGATCATGGCAATGACTCCGTGGTAGGCAGGCCGTGTCAGTTTTTCTGGTACACGGTGACGACACAGGCGCCACCCAGGCCCAGGTTGTGCTGCACCGCGATGCGTGCGCCCTCGACCTGACGCCGGTCGGCGCTGCCACGCAGTTGATGGGTCAGCTCGTAGCACTGGGCCAGGCCGGTGGCGCCCAGCGGGTGGCCCTTGGAAAGCAGGCCGCCAGATGGGTTGGTCACCCATTCGCCGCCATAGGTGTTATCGCCATCGTTGACCAGTTGCTCGGCGCCGCCTTCGGCACACAGGCCCAGGCCCTCGTAGGTCAGCAGTTCGTTTTGCGCAAAACAGTCGTGCAACTCGATCACGTCGATGTCTTTGGGGCCGATCCCGGCCTGGTTGTAGGCCAGTTGCGCGGCCATGCGGGTCATGTCGAAACCCACCACGCGGATCATGTCCTTGGCGTCGTAGGTGCTGGGCAGGTCCGTGGTCAGGGCCTGGCCGGCTATCAGCACGTCAGTACGCAGCCCGTGTTTTTTCGCGAAGGCTTCGGAGACCACAATGCTGGCAGCCGCACCGCAGGTCGGTGGGCAGGCCATCAGGCGGGTCATCACGCCTTCCCACAGCACAGGGGCGCTCAGCACCTCTGCGGCACTGACCACGTTGCGAAACACCGCCAGCGGGTTGTTGGCCGCATGACGGCTGGCCTTGGCGCGAATTTTCGCGAAGGTCTCAAGGCGCGTGCCGTACTTCTGCATGTGGGCGTAGCCGGCTCCGCCGAACTGGCGGATGGCGTTGGGCAGGTCCGGCATGCCCACCAGTTCGTTGGTCACACTCAGGGCCCGTTCGGTGGCCGGTGCACGATCGCTCCAGGCCGACTTCAGTGCGCCGGGGTTCATTTGCTCGAAGCCAAATGCCAAAGCGCATTCCACGGCGCCGCTGGCCACGGCCTGGCGAGCGAGGAACAGAGCCGAGGAGCCGGTCGCGCAGTTGTTGTTGACGTTGATCAGCGGGATGCCGGTCATGCCGACCCGATACAGGGCTTTCTGGCCGCAGGTGGAGTCGCCATAGACGTAGCCGGCATAAGCCTGCTGAACATCGCTCAACTGAAGGCCAGCGTCCGCCAGGGCCAGGCGGATCGCCTGTTCGCCCATTTGGTCGTAGGGGTCGCTGGTTCCGGGCTTCTTGAACTGGATCATGCCGACGCCCGCAACGAATACCTTATTGCTCATCGAGTGGTTCCTTATTGTTGTTCAGGGTTCAGAGCTTGCGCGCGATCAATTCGCGCATGACTTCACTGGTGCCGCCGTAGATCCGGTTGACCCGCATGTCGACAAAGGCCCGGGCGATCGGGTACTCGAGCATGTAGCCGTAGCCGCCGTGCAGCTGGACCATGTCATCGATGCATTTCCACAGGGTTTCGGTGGTGTAGAGCTTGGCGATCGCCGCCTCTTCAAGCGTCAGCCGGCGACGCATGTGTTCGCCCAGGTAGTAATCGACCATCACTCGCATGGCGGTGGCCTGAGCCTTGATGTCAGCGAGTTTGAATTTGCTGTTCTGGAAGTCCCAGACCGTCTGGTTGAAGGCCTTGCGCTGCTTGACGTACTCGAGTGTCTGTTCCAGCAGGCGCTCCAGCTTTGCGGCGGCGGACACGGCAATGGAGAAACGTTCCTGGGGCAGTTCCCCCATCAGGTAGGCAAAGCCCTGGCCCTCTTCACCGAGGCGGTTGGCGACCGGTACCCGCACGTTGTCGAAAAACAGCTCGGCGGTGTCTGCCGCAGGCTGCCCGACTTTCTCCAGCTTGCGTCCGCGCTTGAAACCGGCACGGCTGGCTTCCACGGCGATCAGGCTGATGCCCTTGGCGCCGGCTGCCGGATCGGTCTTGCACACGACGATCACCAGGTCGGCACTCAAGCCGTTGCTGATGAAGGTCTTGCTGCCATTGATCACGTACTCGTCACCGTCGCGCACCGCACTGGTACGCACGGCCTTGAGGTCACTGCCGGTACCGGGTTCGGTCATGGCGATGGCGAGGATGGTTTCGCCGCTGCAGATCCCGGGGAGCCAGCGTTGTTTTTGTTGTTCGTTGCCGCAACGATTGATGTAAGGGGCGATGACATCCGAGTGCATGCCGAAGTAGGCACCGCTGACGCCTGCCCGGGCGAACTCTTCGTTGAATACCGCGCAGTGGCCGAAGTCGCCGCCACCGCCACCGTATTCGGTAGGCAGGGTGATGCCCAGCAAGCCTTCGCGACCCGCCTTGAGCCAGGTTTCGCGGTCGACCTGGCCGGCCTTGTCCCAGGCGGCTTGGCGCGGCAGGCATTCACGCTCGAAAAAACGCCGCACGGTGGTGCGGAACATTTCATGGTCGTCGCGAAAAACGGTTCGGGCGATATGCACTCTGTGCTCCTCAATGTTCGTCGGCCAACAGCGATCCGCCATGGCCAGGCGCAGACGCAAAGGCACGTGTTGCGCCTTTGAATTGAGCACTACGATAGGGGGAGGGCACCGAGGCAAACGCCACCCGAGGCGGGTGGCAAAGAGAAAAAACCTGCGCCAGTGCGCTGGGGAAAAGGCCGGAGCAAAGCGAGCCGGCAACGATGACGCGTGGATTCAGGATGGCCGCGGCGCTCTCCGGGCCTTCGCGAGCAGGCTAGCCCACAGTAAATCTATGGGACGGGGCTTGCCTGGGATGGCCATAGGTATCTACACAACTTTGTAGCGGCCTCTGGGGTGTTGGATTAGACCGAGTACATAT
>NZ_CATKPN010000074.1:0-7884 GCF_949767245.1 Pseudomonas sp. IT-P176 | reverse complement strand
TACCTATGTGCGTGAACTGATTTGTAACCCATGTGGGTGAGTCATACCGGGTAAGAGCGTTTTGCTTACTTTTGCGCTGTTCAAAAGTGAGCCGCTGTAAGAGCGGAGCCATAGGTGGCCGTTACCGAAGAAATGGATATGTACTCGGTCTAATCCAACACCCCAGAGGCCGCCACGGTAGCAAGCTCCCTCGCCACAGACCGCTACAAAGTTGTGTAGATACCTATGCCCATCGCGGGCAAACCCGCTGCCACCAGTGTTCCCACTCCCCTGTAGGAGCAAGGCTTGCCCGCGATGGCCGCATTCCTGGCACCACAGAACACGGCATGAACATTGACCCGCCCCGACGCGATGCGTAGCCTTGCGCCTTCGAGGTTCTTTGGCGCGTGCGCCGAAGCTAAGAAGGGAACGCGGTTGATGCCGCGGCTGCCCCCGCAACTGTGAACGGTGCTGTTTCTGCCAGGCCACTGCACGCTTGATCTCAAGCGGCGGGAAGGCGCAGGAACCGCCAGTCGAAAGACCGGCCCACCGTCAGCCAGGAGACCTGCCTCGATCCAGATTCTCACTACAACCGGGCGGGGTGATCCGGTGGCGAACGCTTTCCGCACGCCTGCGCGTTGTGGCTTCTCGTCCCGTATGCCCGCCACCTTGCCAAAGGGCATCCGATGAAAACACTGGCCAAACTCCCCGTCACCATCGTCACCGGCTTCCTCGGCTCGGGTAAAACCACCTTGCTGCGACACATGCTCGACAACGCCCAGGGTCGTCGCATTGCGGTGATCGTCAACGAGTTCGGCGAGCTGGGCATCGACGGCGACATCCTCAAGCAGTGCACCATCGGTTGCACCGAAGAAGAAGCTACAGGCCGGGTGTATGAGCTGGCCAACGGCTGCCTGTGCTGCACCGTCCAGGAAGAGTTTTTCCCGGTGATGCGCGAACTGGTGGCCCGTCGCGGCGACCTCGACCACATCCTCATCGAAACCTCCGGCCTGGCCTTGCCCAAGCCGCTGGTCCAGGCCTTCCAGTGGCCGGAAATCCGCAGCGCCTGCACAGTCGACGCGGTGATCACCGTGGTCGACAGCCCGGCCGTGGCCGCTGGCACCTTCGCCGCCTTCCCGGACCAGGTCGACGCCCAGCGCAAACTCGACCCGAACCTGGACCACGAGTCGCCGCTGCACGAACTGTTCGCCGACCAACTGGCCAGTGCCGACCTGGTAATCCTCAACAAGGCCGACCTGATCAGCCCTGAAGACCTGGCCCGGGTACGCCTGGAAGTTGCCGAGGAGCTGCCGCCAGCGGTCAAGATCATCGAAGCCAGCAGCGGGCGCTTGCCGCTCGACGTGCTGATTGGCCTGGGTGCCGGTTCCGAAGAACACATCGACAGCCGCCACAGCCATCACGATCACCATCACGACGGTGATGATCACGATGACCACGATCACGACGCCTTTGACTCGATCTCCATCGAACTGCCGCAAGCCGACGAAAGCCTGCTGCTCGATGCCTTGACCCAACTGGTGGTCCAGCACGGCATCCTGCGGGTCAAGGGTTTCGCCGCGATCCCGAACAAGCCGATGCGCTTGCTGATCCAGGGCGTGGGCACGCGCTTCGACAAGCATTTCGACCGGCAGTGGGGCGCGGACGAAGCACGTACCACACGCCTGGTGCTGATCGGCCAGGCGCTGGATGCGTCCTTGCTCGAAGCGCAACTGCGCGCCGCGCTCAGCGTCTGACCCATGCACCTGCTCAGGACCCAGCCCGGCGGTTTTGTTGCCGACGACAACATTGCCGACCTCGGGCAAACCCCCGCCGACCTGGTGATCCTGTGCAGCGGCGACTCCAGCCTGGCACTGTTGGCCGAAGTGGCCCAGCAACTGCCGGATGACTACCCGAGTCTGCGCCTGGCCAACCCGATGCAGGTGCAGAACCATGCGTCGGTCGACCTCTACGTCGACCAGGTGCTGCGCCATGCCAAGGTCATCCTGATTTCGCTGCACGGTGGCATCGGCTATTGGCGCTACGGCGTCGAGCGTCTGGTGGAGCTGTCCAAGCGCGGGGTGCAACTGATCCTGGTGCCGGGCGATGACCGCCCCGATCCGGAGCTCAGCGACCTGAGTACGGTGCCGGTGCAGGACCGCGAGCGGCTGTGGCACTTCCTGCGCCAGGGCGGCAAAAGCAACGCCCTGGACCTGTACCGCTGCCTGGCCAGTCGCTGGCTCGGGCGCGACTACCCGTGGGCCGAACCGCAAGCCCTGCCGCGTACCGCGATCTATCACCCGCGGCACAGCCAGCCCGACCTGGCCTCATGGCAAGCCGACTGGCAGGCCGGGCAGCCGGTGGCGGCAGTGCTGTTCTACCGTTCCCATTTGCAGGCGGCCAACACCGCCTTCATCGATATTTTCTGCCAGCGCTTGCAGGCGGCGGGGCTCAACCCGTTGCCGATTGCCCTGGCCAGCCTGAAAGAGCCCGGTTGCCTGGCGGTGGTCGAGGACTGGCTGGATCAAGTCCAGGCCTCGGTGATTCTCAATACCACCGGGTTTGCCCAATCCAGCCCGGAAGCGCCGCACCTGCGGCCGTTTCGCCGCAACATCCCGGTGATCCAGGCGATCTGCGCCCAGGACAACGAGCCGGGCTGGCGCGCCAGCGAACAGGGCCTGGGGCCGCGGGACCTGGCGATGCACATTGCCTTGCCGGAACTGGACGGGCGCATCATCAGCCGTCCCATCAGCTTCAAGGACCTGGCCTGGCGCAGCGAGCGCAGCCAGTGCGACGTGGTCTGCTACCGGGCGCAACCGGAGCGCATGGATTTCGTCGCCGAACTGGCGCGCCGCTGGAGCGAACTGGCGCGGGTGGAGAATGGGCAAAAACGCGTGGCGTTGATTCTCGCCAACTACCCGACCCGTGACGGCCGCATCGGCAATGGCGTTGGCCTGGACACCCCGGCCGCGGCCTTGAACATCCTGCGGGCGCTGCAGGCCGAAGGTTATCCGCTGCCTGGCGAGTTGCCGGACGGCGGCACCGAGCTGATCCGCCAACTGCTCGGCGGGGTCAGTAACGACCTGGACAGCATCGACCAGCGTCCCTGCCAGCAAAGCCTGGCGCTGGATGACTATCACGCGCTGTTCGACGCCTTGCCCGCAGCCAATCGCGCGGCGGTGCTGGCGCGTTGGGGCGCGCCGCAGGACGACCCGATGTTCCGCGGTGGGCGCCTAATGATCGCCGGGCTGCGTTTTGGCCTGACCTTCGTCGGCATCCAGCCGGCACGGGGTTATCAGGTCGACCCGAGCGCGGTCTATCACGACCCGGACCTGGTGCCGCCCCACGGTTACCTGGCGTTCTATTTCTGGCTGCGCCAGGTCTACGGCGCCCATGCACTGGTTCACGTGGGCAAGCACGGCAACCTTGAATGGCTACCGGGCAAGGGCGTCGGCCTGTCTGAGAGTTGCTGGCCGGATGCGCTGCTGGGGCCGCTGCCGAACATCTATCCGTTTATCGTCAATGACCCGGGAGAGGGCGCCCAGGCCAAGCGCCGGACCCAGGCGGTGATCATCGATCACCTGATGCCACCGCTGACCCGCGCCGAAACCTACGGCCCGCTGCGCAACCTCGAGTTGCTGGCGGACGAGTACTACGAAGCCCAGTTGCTCGACCCACGGCGCGCCCGTGAGCTACAGCGGGAGATTCTCGAACTGGTGCGCGAAACCCACATCGATCGGGAATTGCAACTGGACGGCAAACTCGACAGCCAGGCCGACGCGGCGATCTGGCTGCCGCGCCTGGACACCTACCTATGCGACCTCAAGGAGTCGCAGATTCGCGATGGCCTGCATGTGTTCGGCGAATCGCCCAGCGGGCGCCTGCGTATCGACACCTTGCTGGCCCTGTTGCGCATCCCCCGGGGCGACGGGCGGGGCGCGCAGTCGAGCTTGCTGCGGGCCTTGGCCAAGGCGTTCGGCCTGGGTTTTGATCCGCTGGACTGTGAGTTGTCGGCACCGTGGAGCGGCCCCAAGCCGGACGAGTTGCAGGGTCTCGGCGAGGAGGCCTGGCGCACTGCCGGTGACACCCGCGAGCGCCTTGAGCTGTTTGCCGCGCAGTTGATCGAGCAGGCAGTCACCCCGCTTGCGCCGCAGCCGTTCCCCCGTGGGAGCGAGCCTGCTCGCGAAGCGATTGACCCCAGCGGCTTGCTCCCTCAGGACCCATGCTGGGCTGAAGTCAACGCGATCATCGGCCACCTGCGCGAAGTCGTCGCACCGCGCCTGGATGCCTGTGGCCCGGCGGAAATGCGCGGTTTGCTCGACGCCCTGGCCGGGCGGTTTGTCCCGGCCGGCCCGAGTGGCGCGCCAAGTCGCGGGCGTCTCGACGTGCTGCCCACCGGCCGTAACTTCTACTCGGTGGACGTGCGCAACCTGCCGACCACCACCGCCTGGCGCATCGGTTTCCAGTCGGCCAATCTGATCCTCGAACGCCACCTGCAGGACCACGGCGATCACTTGCGTCAGCTCGGCCTGTCGGTATGGGGCACGGCCACCATGCGCACCGGCGGCGATGACATTGCCCAGGCTATGGCATTGATGGGCGTGCGTCCGGTCTGGGCCACGGGCAGCCAGCGGGTCGACGATTTCGAAATCCTGCCGCTGAGCCTGCTGGACCGCCCGCGAGTGGACGTGACCTTGCGCGTGTCGGGGTTCTTTCGCGATGCCTTCGCCAACCTGATCCGCCTGTTCGATGCCGCGGTGCAAGCCGTGGCTGCACTGGATGAACCGGATGACATGAACCCGCTGGCGGCCAAGATCCGCGAGGAGCGTCAAGCCTTGCAGCACGCGGGGCTCGATAGCGACGCGGCGGCGCGCCAGGCCGGTTGGCGGATCTTCGGTGCCAAGCCGGGCGCCTATGGGGCGGGCGTGCAGGGCGCCATCGATGGCCGCCTGTGGCAAAGCCGCGAAGACCTGGCCGAGGTCTACCTGAACTGGGGTGGCTATGCCTACGGCGGCGCCGACGAGGGTACCGCGGCCCGCAGCCAGTTCGCCCAGCGCCTGAGCCAAGTCCAGGCGGTGTTGCAGAACCAGGACAACCGCGAGCACGACTTGCTCGATTCCAACGACTATTACCAGTTCCAGGGCGGCATGCTGGCCGCCGTGGAAACCCTCAGCGGTGCAGCGGCGGCGAGTTATCACGGCGATCACAGCCAGCCGGACCTACCGAAGATCCGCACGCTGAAGGAAGAGCTGAACCGGGTCATCCGTTCCCGTGCCGCCAATCCGAAGTGGATCGAAGGGGTCAAGCGCCATGGCTACAAAGGTGCTTTCGAACTGGCGGCGACCGTGGACAACCTGTTTGCCTTCGACGCCACCACGCAGTTGATCGACGATCACCAGTACGCTTTGCTGGCCGACGCCTACCTGCTGGACCCCTCGACCCGCGAGTTCGTGCGCCAGCATAATCCCCATGCACTGCGCGACATGACCGAGCGCCTGCTCGAAGCGCAACAGCGCGGGCTATGGCAAGCGCCTGGTGAGTACCGTGAGGCGCTGGAGCATTTGCTGCTGGATATTGAAGAAGATTCTTGAACCCATGTGCGATCGTTTCGCTGGCAAGCCAGCTCCCACAGGATCTACGCGGACTTGGAGGAGCTGGCTTGCCAGCGAAAGCGCTGTGACAGACAACCGTTGTAGTCGAGACCTGAGATGACCGACACCCCCCATTTCCCGCTGTCCGCCGTGGTCGGCGCCGACGCCCTGAAGCTGGCGCTGTGCCTGAGCGCCATCGACCCGAAAATCGGCGGCGTGCTGATCGAAGGGCCGCGCGGCATGGCCAAGTCGACCCTGGCCCGTGGCCTGGCCGACCTGCTGGCCAGCGGGCAGTTCGTCACCTTGCCCCTGGGCGCAACCGAAGAACGCCTGGTCGGCACCCTGGACCTGGATGCGGCATTGAGCGAGGGTCGCGCGCAGTTTTCCCCTGGGGTCCTGGCCAAGGCCGACGGTGGGGTGCTGTACGTCGATGAAGTCAATCTGCTGCCCGATCACCTGGTGGACCTGCTGCTCGATGTGGCAGCCAGCGGTACTAACCTGATCGAGCGCGACGGCATTTCCCACCGTCATCCAGCGCGGTTTGTGCTGATCGGCACCATGAACCCGGAAGAGGGCGAGCTACGTCCGCAACTGCTCGATCGCTTTGGCCTGAATGTCGCACTCAGTGGTCACACTGCGCCGCTGGAGCGCGGGCAGATCATCCGCCGCCGCCTGGATTTCGACAGCGACCCGCAGGCGTTCTGTGCGCAGTGGGAAGCAGCCCAGTTGGCCCTGCGTGAACGTTGTCAGCAAGCGCGCCGGCTGCTGAGTGAGATCGCCCTCGACGATCAGGCGCTGGCACAGATTACCGAACGCTGTTTCGCCGCCGGGGTCGATGGCTTGCGTGCTGACCTGGTGTGGCTGCGTGCTGCCCGCGCCCATGCCGCGTGGCGCGGGGCAACGGCGATCGATGACGGCGATATCGAGGCAGTCGCTGAGTTTGCCTTGCGCCATCGCCGTCGCCAGGCCCCGCCGCCCGCTTCGGATCCACAACCAGCGCCCCCGGCGTCTGCCCCGCAATCACCTGGCGTCGATTCAGGCCAGGGCCAGTGGGGCGAAATGCCGGCCCAGGCGCTGCCCACCGGTGCCCGCCGTGAAGTGCCGAGCTGGCCAAAAAAGCCCTAGGCATCCGCCCGCGCTGTAATGCGGGGGCGGATGCCAGGCCCCGGGCGGGGCGCTTGCACAATGGCCGGCAGGGGCCACGGCGGTCCGCTGGCAGCGGGTCGGTGGATTGGCCGGGGACGCTGCTCAAGGGCCGGCCGCGCAGCCGCGACGCGCTGCTGTTCCATTGGCGCAGCCGTGCGCCTCACGAACTGTGGCTGGTGATTGTCGATGCCTCGGCCTCGACTCGCCGGCATCAGGCGCTGGGGGATGCCAAGGGGCTGTTGGCGCAGGTGTTCGACGACGCCTACCGGCAACGTGCGCGCCTGGCCTTGCTTACCGTCAGCGGCCTGGCACCGAGTTGGCAGGTCCAGGGTTTAAAGGCTTCCGGCAGTCTGCGCGATTGGCTTGAGGGGTTGGGGGCCGGGGGAGGTACGCCGTTGCTGGCGGCCCTTGGCGAGGCGGGGCAGTGGTTGGTTCGGCGGCAAAAGCGCTTTCCGGCGGAAGTTCAGCGTGTGTTGTTGGTGACTGATGGTCGCCTCAAGGCTTGGCCGAACCTGGTGGCGTTTGGTTGTCCGAGTTTGTTGGTGGATATTGAGCGTGGTCCGATTCGCCTGGGTCGGGCTCGGGATCTGGCTCGGGAGTTGGGGGCTGAGTATCGGCATATTGATGATCTTGGGGTGGGTTGAAGGGGGCATATCCGTTGCTGCGGTGATGGCCACTTAGGGTTCCGCCCTTACGGCGGGTCACTTGGAAGCCCCAAGTAACCAAGGGCTCTTTCCCCTGACGTACGGCCCCTCGCTTAGGCTCGGGGTACCTTCGCTACGGTATCCATCCGGGGGCATCGCCTCCGGTTTGCTTCGCTGCGCCTCCTCTCGATGCATGCGGCTTCGCCGCACGACGCTACGCGCCTCCCCTGGATAGACACCTTCGCTCAGCTTGCCGATGGGCGGGTGGATCAAGATCAAGAGCCAGAGCACGGCGGCCTCCCGGCCGGCCTGGCTTTTCCTGGTGTACGAATTTCCCTTGTGGGAGAGCTATCGTTGCTTGCCCTGAGTGAGCGGCACTGATTGGCCTACGGTATCTGGCCGGCGAAGGTGCTGAAGAGCACATCGTGATCCAGGCAATAGGTGTGAGCGTTGACGGCTCTTGCGCGCAGACGGAAAACCTCCTGACGTGCTTCCACCTTTGTGAGGGCATCTCTGCTCAACGACTT
>NZ_CATKPN010000073.1:0-9960 GCF_949767245.1 Pseudomonas sp. IT-P176 | reverse complement strand
CGACCCCTTGGCCGACGCAACCTACATCGGCCCGATGGCACGTGTTGACCTGCGCGACGAGCTGCACGAGCAGGTACGCGAGACCCTGGAGCAAGGCGCGACCTTGCTGCTGGGTGGCGCCAAGGCCGAAGGCCCGGGCAACTACTATCCGCCGACGATTCTGGCCGACGTCACCGACCAGATGACCGCCTTCCGCCAGGAACTGTTTGGCCCGGTGGCGTCGATCATCACCGCCCGCGATGCCGCCCATGCACTGGCGCTGGCCAACGACAGCGAGTTCGGGCTGACGGCGACTGTCTTCAGCCGCAACCTGGAACTGGCCCGGCAACTGGCGGACGAACTGCAAACCGGTGGCGTGTTCATCAACGGCTACAGCGCCTCCGACCCTCGCGTGAGCTTCGGCGGCGTGAAGAAAAGTGGTTTTGGCCGCGAACTGTCGCACTTCGGCGTCCGCGAATTCTGCAACGTCCAGACCGTTTGGCTGGATCGCCGCTGAGGGCAGCAAAAAAACCGGGAGCACTAGGCTGATGCCGATCAGTTGAGCTTTTTTGTAGGAGCGAGCGCCCGCTTGCCTGGAGCTCCCGGTTTTTTAGTGGTGCAGCGGGGCCGCCGCTGTGGCGCGGCACGCTCGCGGTAAAGCTCTAGGCACGCACTGCGGTGGCCCCCCATGGGGCCACCGGATAGAGATTGGCCTCCACCAGGTACCAGACGATGTTCCAACTATAGCCACGGTCGTAGTTACTCTTGACCAACACATCGCCGCAGGAGCGACCCATTATCTGCTCGCTGACTTTGTGCCAGTCGCCGCCCGTGCCATCGTCCCAGTTGCAGATAATGTCCCAGCCGACAATCACCTTGGTCGAGTCACGAAAGGAGAACACGTGCTTGTTCCAGCCAATCCGCCATTTCGCCTCTACATGGTCCGAGACTCTCTGGATATTGATCCCCGGCAGATCGCCTTTCTGAAACCCAAAGCTCCAGCGCGCCGTGTCCTTTTTCGCGTCGAAGTTCTGGTCCTTCTTGGGCTCGTTTTTTCCCGCCGCGACCACCTGGGTGTAGAACGCCTGGCGGTTGTTGATCTCGCGCAGGCCGTTGAGCAGGCGATTGGTTTCCTCGGTCAACATCTCGATCATTTTCGAGTCTTTGGGCAAGGAGGCTTGCTGCGCCTGGATTTTTGATTCCAGCCGGTGGTACGGCTCCTCGACCAACCGCCGTCCAAAGTCCGGGCAGTTGCTGAACAAGGCGCGCGCCAGCCAGAAACGGTTGTAGAGAAAACTCAACTCGGAAAACACCACCGGGCTGACCGGCACTTCGCCGGAAATCGACGGGTCGATCACTCGATAGTGCTGCAGGTAGGTATCCAATTGGGTGGGTTGCAGCGACTGGTTGAACCACGGCAGCAACTCGGTGACGATGGTCTCGGCGGTCCAGCCCGTTTTCGGTGGCATGGGGATCGCGCAGTTGACCCCGGTGACCTTGATCCGCACGGAGACGCTGGCGTTATGTTCCTTGGAGATTCTCTCGAAGCTTGCGCTGCCCTCGATGGTGAACACCTGAGGTACGTCGGCGGCCATTGCTGCGGTGAACTTGCTGCGTTGCTCAGCGCTGGAGAAACGGCACTGGTAGATCGCATACAGGGATGAACCGGCCCTATAGCCTGCGACAAAATAGTCGCCGTACTTGTGGCGAAAATCCTCGTCCGGAGTCACGTTCAGTTCGTTCTTCTGCGCCAGCGCGTACTGGCTCTCCTCGATCGACACCTGGGCCACCAGCGTCACACTCAGCTCGGAAACCGCCATCTCGTTGAGGAACGAGGTATTGGCCGAGACATTCACCCCCTCAAGGTTGTAGGCGGCCTTCACCGAGCCGGAAATCATGCTCTGCAAGTCGCTCTCTGTCTGCACCAGCGAATAGCTGAATTCCTTCGACTTCTGCCCCGCCGGGGTCACCGTGAACGGCTTGACCGCCGAGGCACGCAATTGACCGGTGATGGCATCGATACCCAACCCGAGCTGGTAGCTCTTCTGCCACGGCTGGCCCACCACCGTGGTGTTGAGCAGAGTGGTCACCGGGTCGCTTGAGATCTGTTTCATGGGTCGTTCTCCTTAACAGTTTGAACCGCAGAATCATCGCTGGCGCCAAGCCCATATGCCTCTGGACACGAGCGGACCGGGCTCCTGGCACAACGGTGGAACCCTGTGGGGAAATCTGGCACAAAACCCCGAGCGCCAGTGAGCGATCAGTAGGAAAAGTGTGCGGCAGCTAGCAAAGCGCGGGAGAGAGACAGCAAAAAAACCGAGGGACAACGACTAATGCTGATCAGTTAGGCGATCACCCTCTGTAAAGAGCTGCGAAAATCGCTTGAGTGATCGGTATTGGGGCCAGGCCGGGAATGGCTCCCGGCCGGCGTGCAACGCCTTAGTGCTGGAGGATTTTCGAGAGGAAACTGCGGGCCCGGTCCGAGCGTGGGGCGCCGAAGAACTCCTCGGACTTCACGTCCTCGATGATCTCGCCGCCATCCATGAACACGATGCGGTCAGCCACTTTACGCGCGAAACCCATTTCATGGGTCACGCACATCATGGTCATGCCCTCGCGGGCCAACTGGACCATGACGTCCAGCACTTCGTTGACCATCTCCGGGTCGAGCGCCGAGGTTGGCTCATCGAACAGCATGGCGATCGGGTCCATGGCCAGGGCCCGGGCAATGGCAACCCGCTGTTGCTGGCCGCCGGACAACTGGATCGGGTACTTGTGCGCATGGCTCTTGAGCCCGACGCGGTCCAGCAGGGCCATGCCCTTTTTGGTCGCCGTGTCGCGGTCGCGACCCAGCACCTTGATCTGCGCCAGGTTGAGGTTATCGATGATGCTCAGGTGCGGGAACAGTTCGAAATGCTGGAACACCATGCCAACCCGCGCACGCAGTTTCGGCAGATCGACACCCTTGCCCGTGACAGGCTGGTTCTCGATAAAGATCTCGCCTTCCTGCACCGGCTCCAAGCCGTTGACGCATTTGATCAGGGTGCTCTTGCCGGAACCGGATGGCCCGCACACCACCATCACTTCACCACGCGAGAGCTCGGTGGTGCAGTTCTTCAGGACCTGGAAGTTGCCGTACCATTTGCTCAGGTTTTTCATCTGGATCATGCGGTTCTCCCTACATTTCTTTTCAAGCGCTTGGTCAGGCTGGAGAGCAAGTAGCAGATCACCAGGTAGACCAGGGCCACGAACAGGTACAGCTCCACCAGGCGCCCGTCACGCTGGGCGAACTTGCTGGCCGCGCCGGTAAAGTCGGCGATGGACAGCACGTACACCAGTGAGGTGTCCTGGAACAGGATGATGGTCTGGGTCAGCAGCAAGGGGGTCATGCGGCGCAACGCCTGGGGCAGGATCACGTAGATCATCGATTGCGCCGGACGCAGGCCGAGGGCGGCCGCGGCCTGTCGCTGGCCGCCAGTGATGCTCTGGATACCGCCACGAATGATCTCGCTGTAGTAGGCCGCCTCGAACATGCAGAAGGTCACGAAGGCGGTGACCACCGGGCCGATCTGCACCGGGCGTTCGGTGCCGAAGGCCATCTGCAGGAGCAAGGGCATCAGGAAGTAGAACCAGAAGATCACCAGCACCAACGGGATGCTGCGCATCACCGTCACATAGCCCAGGGCAAAGCCGCGCAGCACGCGGTTGTGCGACAGACGCATGAGGGCCAGGAAGGTACCGGCGACGATGCCGACCGACATTGCCACCAGGGTCAACAGCAGGGTGAATTTCAGGCCATTCCACAGGGCCGGCATGGCCCGGACAATGACGCTTGGGTCTAGATCAAACATGACTACCTCGTCGCGCCGCGAATGGCCAGGGAACGTTCGATGTGACCCATGACAAAGGTCACCAGCAGCGAAATCACCACGTAGATCACGGTTGCGGCGGTGAACGCCTCAAAGGTGTTGAACGAGTACTCGCTGACGTTGCGCGCCTGCGCGGTCAACTCCATCAAGCCGATGGTCAGGGCCACCGATGAGTTCTTCAGGGTGTTCAGGGCCTCGGAGGTCAGCGGCGGGAATACCACGCGGATCGCCTGGGGCAACAACACCTGCAGGTACATCTGGGTCGGGCGCAGGCCCAGCGCCAGGGCCGCGCCCCGCTGCCCGCCGGCGACCGACTCGATACCGGCCTTGAACAGCTCCGACAATTTGGCCGAGGTGAACAGGGTCAGCGCCACCACGGCACTGAAGAACGAGGGATAGGGCAAATCCTGCTTGAGGTAATCACCCATCGACACCGGCAGTAACTCGGGCACCACGAAGAAGCAGATGAACATTTGCACCAGCAGCGGGATGTTGCGAAACACCTCGGTGTACAGGTTGCACAGCCATACCAGTGGCCGCAGCGTACTGGTGCGCAGGGTGCCGACCAGGCCACCGATCAACAACGCGAGGATGAACGCGACCAGGGTGGTCGCCAGGGTCCAGCTGGTGCCGGTGACCAGCCAGTGCAGATACGACGAAGTTTCTCCGGGAGCGAAATCCCAGAACACGCTCCAGTTCCAGTTGTAATCCATCAACCACCAACCTTTAAGAAAAAGCACAACGCTTGCACGCTGGACACGCTCTCCCCTGCGCAGGAACTGGCAAGCCAGCGCCCGCGCCTTGAAAAGCGCCTCAGCTCATTGGCAAACCGGCATCAGACGCCGGTGTCGTTCGGGTGCGCGATGGCTTGTTTCAGCGCTTCGCTCATCGGCAGGTTGATCACGGCATTCTTCGGCGGGATCGGCTGCTCGAACCATTTCGGGTACTGGGTATCGATCACGCCAGTACTGTAGAGGTTGCGCAACACGTCATCGGCAAAGGACTTGAACTGCGGGTCGTTCTTGCGGATGCCGATGGCATAGGGTTCGGCGGACATCGGCTCGGGCAGCAAGGTGTAGGCATCCGGGCTGCGGCTTTGGGCGATGGTTGCCATCAACTGCACGTCGTCGTTGATGTAGGCCACGGCGCGCCCGGTTTCCAGCATCAGGAAGGCTTCGCCACCGTCCTTGGCATTGAGGATTTTCAGGCCCAGCTGTTTTTCCCGGTCCAGGTTCTTGGTGATCCACTCGCCGCTGCCCCCGGTAATCACCACCACCGCCTTGCCCTTGAGGTCGGCGACGCTGTTGATGCCGGCGGTCTTCTTCACCGCGTACTTGGCGCTGGCCACATAGCTGGTGAGCAGGAAGCCGATCTGTTTCTGGCGCTCGACGGTGTTGGTGGTCACCCCACATTCCAGGTCGATGGTGCCATTGATCAACAGTGGCGTACGGGTCGCCGCGACAACCGAGACGTACTCGGTCTTGAGGCCCGGCTCGCCCACCTTGACCTTGATCTGGTCGACGATTTTCTGGCACAGCTCGATGCTGTAGCCGATCGGTTGCTGGGCATCGTTGAGGTAGGAAAACGGCAACGAGGCGTCGCGGTAGCCGAGGGTGACGGTGCCCGATTCCTTGATTTTCTTCAGGGTTCCTGTGAGGTCGTCAGCCTGTGCAACGCTGGTGCCCAGACAAGCAGCGACGACTAGGGCAAGCAGCTGTTTCTTTTTATCGAGCATGGGGATCTCCGACTATTGTTATGGCAGCTTTGGCACAGCGAAAGGGCGAAGAACTTCAGCGCAAGGCATCCAGCGCTTCGCGGATACGAACGACAGCTTTTTGTAGGTTTTCCCGGGAGGTGGCGAACGACAGCCGGAAGTACCCCGGCAACCCGAACGCCAACCCCGGCACGACGGCGACACCGGCATGGTTGAGCAGATAGGCCGACAACTCGACGTCATCGCTGATCACCTGCCCGTCCGGGCTGACCCGACCGAGCAGCTGGCTGCACTCGGGGAAGGCATAAAAGGCCCCTGCCGGTGCGCTCAGGCGCAAGCCGGCGCACTGGCGCAGACCGTCCACCAACAGACGACCGCGCGCGGCGTACTCGGTGGCGCTGCGCTTGACGAAATCCTGCGGGCCTTGCAGCGCGGCGCGCGATGCCTCCTGGGAAATCGCGCTGGCGCCTGAGGTGCTTTGCGACTGGATCTTGCTGATCGCGGCGATCAGCGCCTTGGGGCCGGCGGCGTAACCGATACGCCAGCCGGTCATGGCATAGGCCTTGGCCACACCATTGATCAGCAGGGTGCGCTCACGCAGCTGCGGGCAGGCATTGGCGAAGGACACGAACGGTTGGTCGGCGAGCAGCACGTGCTCGTAGATTTCGTCGGACATCACCAGCACATTGGGAAAGTCTTCCAGCACCTTGCCCAGCGCTTGCAGCTCGGCGAGGGAGTAGATAGCGCCGCTGGGATTGGACGGCGAGTTGAGGACCAGCCAGCGGCTCTTCTCGGTCAGCGCGGCCTGCAGCGCCTCGGCGGTCAGCTTGAAGCCGACTTCGATGCCACAGGCAATCACCTGCGGGCTGCCGCCATTCAAGGTGACGATATCGGAATAGGAGACCCAGTACGGCGCGGGGATGATCACCTCGTCCCCGGCTTCCAGGGTGGCCATGAAGGTGTTGAAGATCACCTGCTTGGCGCCGTTGCCCACGGTGATCTCGTCGACGCTGTAGTCCAGGCCATTCTCGCGCTGGAACTTGCTGACGATCGCCTGGCGCAAGGCCAGGGTGCCCTGGGGCGCGGTGTAGCGGGTATGGCCGTCACGCATGGCCTGGCAGGCCGCGTCGATGATGTGGGCCGGGGTATCGAAATCCGGTTCACCCAGGCTCATGTCGACAATGTCGCGACCCTGGCTGGCCAGCTCCTTGGCACGCATGGAGATAATCATGCTCGGAGAAGAAGAGATCTGCTTGACGCGTTGACTTTCAAAACTCATGAAATGCCCGCCTTCCATGGAGGTCCGCTGAAGATCATGGAGGATCGTCAAGCGCCTCGCTGTTGTTGTACGACGTAGTATGACATGCGTTTTTCTGATTTCGCAATCGCCAAGTGCCAGTGTTTTTTTTCCACGCAAAAAAGCCCGTCATCCCACGATAACCAGTGGTTATCGTGGGATGACGGGCCTGATGGGTCTAGATGAGGGTGATGGCAGCGCTAGGTTCAAGCAGAAAAAAATCGCTGCCTGGGTTGCTTAGCTCTGAAAGAGGTACGATGACTTATAGGCCTCTTCCGGTAACTGATGCCTTCCAGCACCTAGGCCGGCGTATTGAGGCACACCACCTTGGGCTGGGTCATTTCCTCATAGGCAAAGCGCACCCCTTCGCGTCCCAGGCTGCCGTACTTGGAGCCGCCGAACGGCATCGCATCGAAGCGGTAATCGGAGGAGTCGTTGATCATCACCCCTCCCGCCTCAATCCGCCGAGCAGCGCTCATGGCCGTGGCCAGGTTACCGGTGAAGATCCCTGCGTGCAGGCTGTACTCAGGCTCGTTGGCCAGCGCGATGGCCTCATCGAAACTGTCGAAGGGTTGCAGGACCACCACCGGGGCGAACACTTCATCGCACCACAATCGGCTGGCGTGATCGACATTCTCCAGCACCGTTGCCGCGTAGCAGGAACCTTGGCGGCGATGACCGCAGAGCAGCGTGGCGCCCTCGCGCAAGGCTTCGTTGACCACCTGCTCGGCATTCTGTGCAGCCTGCGGGGTGATCATCGGCCCGATATCAGTGCTCGCCAAGGCAGGATCACCGGCGACCAGCGCCTCGGCCTGGCGCACGAAGCCTTCGCGAAAGGCCTCATAGACCGACGCCTGGACCAACAGGCGCTGGGTGCCGATGCAATTCTGCCCGGCCGCCCAGAACGCCCCAGACACACAACTGTCGATCGCCGCCGGCAAGTCGCAGTCGCCCATCACGATCACCGGCGCATTGCCGCCCAGGTCCATGGCCAGCTTCTTCAGGCCGGCGGTGCGGGCAATCTTTTCGCCGGTGACGAAGCCGCCGGTGAAGGAAATCATCCGCACCTCGCGGGCAGCCACCAGCGCCCGACCCAACTCTGCCCCACCGGTAGCGACCGTGACGACCGCCTCCGGCAGCCCGGCTTGCACCAGGTAATCCACCAGGCGCAGGGCCGACAAGGGCGCCAGCTCCGAGGGCTTGAGGATCACCGCATTGCCCCCGGCAATCGCCGGGCCGAGCTTGTGCGCCACCAGGTTCAGTGGATCGTTGTACGGGGTGATCGCGACGATCAGGCCCAACGGCTCACGGGTGAACCAGCCCTGGCGTGACTCGGAGCCTTCATAGGCATCGAACGGCACCACTTCGCCGGCGTTGCGCTTGGCCTCCTCGGCCGACAACTTGAGGGTATTGACGCAGCGCTTGACCTCTTTTTGCGCCTGCACCAGGGTCTTGCCGGCTTCCTCGACAATCAGCCGGGCAAAACCCTGGGCGTCGCGCTCGATGGCCAGCGCGGCCTGCTCGAGAATCCGTGCGCGACGATGGCGCGGCAGCGCGGCGCAGAGGCGCGCGCCATGCCGGCCCTGCTCCAGCAGCTGCGGGACCTGGGCCGCATCCACCTTGACAACCGTGCCGACGACGCTGCCGTCAAACGGGTTCAACACATCGATGTGCGGTTCAACAACCGCCAGGGCCAGACGCGATAGGTTCACAGGCTTTCTCCTAGTGGGTGACCACGGATTGGTGCAGGCTGATGATGTCCGACAACAACGCGTACGCAGTTTCCATGCGCCCGGCGCCCGGCCCCGAGACCGTCACTGCGCCGAGCAATGGGCTGGTGAACGACACGGCGTTAGTGGCGCCGCTGATCGCGGCCAATGGGTGGTCGTTGCGCAACAAGCGCGGTTCGACCCGTGCACTGACCGAGCCGTCGGCCTGACGCGTGGCGGCGCCAATCAGCTTCCAGCGCGCACCCTCCTGGCGAGCCTTGGCGATGTCGTCCAGGGTCAGGGCGCTGATGCCCTGGCAACTGACATCGCTGACCTGCAGCTTGGCGTCCAGCAATTCATTGGCCAGGATCACCACCTTGAGGCGCACGTCGTAACCTTCGACATCCGCGCTCGGGTCGGCTTCGGCGTAACCCAGTTCCTGCGCCTGGCGCACCGCCTCGGCAAACCCCAGGCCGCCTTCCATGCAGGTCAGGACGAAGTTGGAAGTACCGTTGAGAATGCCCTCGAAGCCGTTGATCGCACTGCCGGCCAGGGTCTGTTTAGCCAGGCGGATCACCGGTGTGCCGCTCATCACCGAACCTTCGTATTCAAACGCCACCTTGTTGCGCAGGGCCAGGGCCTTGAGCTCGGCACCGTGCAGGGCAATCGGCCCCTTGTTGGTGGTCACCACATGCTTGCCCGCCTCCAGGGCCCAACGGCAGAACGAGGTAGCAGGCTCGCCATCCACTGGATTGGTGAAGGTCGCCTCGGCAATGATGTCTGCCCCCGAATCCTTGATCACCGCCTCATTCAAGGCCTCGACCGTGCCACCAGGCAACTGGGCCAAAGCCCCCTTGGCCGCCGGCAACCGGGCCAGCACTCCAGCGTCCAGGCCTTCGCGGCCAATCAGCGAACCCAGGAACAAGTCAGTCACCCCGACAATCTTGAGGCTGAAACCCAGCTCGGTTTTCCAGCCCTCATTACGCTCGGCAATCAGTTGGGCCAACGCCCGATTGACACCACCGAAGCCGACCAGTGCCAGTTTGTATTCAGTCATTTTGTTATTGCCCTTGATCCGGAAGATGGGTTGTTGGGCACTAGATTAGGCGGCGGGCCTGGGCAGTGAAATAGGCCAATTTGCTCTATTTCCTGAGCGTTTTGCCCAGGGTTTGCGCAATTTCACACGCCGTTGCGGGGGGCTCCCAGAGTGTGGTTTTGGGTGTTCGCAGATTTTGCTCACAGCCACTTATTTTGTGGGAGCGAGCCTGCTCGCGATGGCGGAGGGTCAGGCAGTATCGAGGTTGGATGGGGCGGCCTCATCGCGGCATAGGTATCTACACAACTGTGGTGCGACGTTGCACCTGTGGGCCGACCGGGATGTGGGATTAGACT
>NZ_CATKPN010000072.1:0-13135 GCF_949767245.1 Pseudomonas sp. IT-P176 | reverse complement strand
CCGAAGAAATGGATCTGCAGGGCCGCCAACCCTACCGCCAACGGACAAGGGGCCCTGTTCAAGCGACCCCCACGGGATCAGAACAACGCCAGGGTGTAGTTGACCGACACGCGGTTCTGGTCCTGGGAATACTCGCTGGGCACACCGCTGCGCATCGTGCCGTTACGCCAGCTGAACCCGACGCCCTTGAAGGTGCCGCTCTGCACCACGTAATCCAGCGCCAGGTCACGCTCCCACTCTTTCTCGTCGGACCCGCTCGCCATGCGGATATGGGTGCCCTTGAGGTAGGTGACCGACGCCACCAGCCCTGGCACACCCAAGGAGGCGAAGTTGTAGCCGTATTGGCCGAAAGCCGTGCGCTCGCCGGCCCGGGTGAAGCTGGTGATCAGGCGGTCGGTGAACAGGTAGATACTGCTGCCGGCCGCACCTTCGTTGGTATTGCCCTGGTTGGCCTGGACAAAATTGCCGCTGTCGGAGACGTTCTGGTAACCGAGCAGGAAGGAGTTGCCACCCAGGGCGTAGGTGAACATCGCGCTCCAGGTGTCGTTGTCGATTTTGCCGGGGGTGTCCCCCAGGCCACTGACCCGGTACCCGGCAGCCCGACCCGAGGCAGTGTCGTTGCGGCCATCGGCGTCGGTCTTGAAGTAACGCAGGTCGGTGGTCAGCGACTGGCCTTCGCCCAAAGGCAGCACATGCACCAGGCCGCCGAAATGCTGCACGTAGTAGTCTTCCAACTGGGCTGCGTAGTATTGCAGGGTCAGTTGTTTGCTCAGCTTGTAGTCGGCACCGGCAAACAGGAACTCATTGCTTTGCTGGGTGCCACCGGCAACCGCGAGCCCCGAACTGTTGGTCGAACCGCGGCCGGTCGCATGTTCCAGGCGACCACCGAGCAAGGTCAGGTTGTCCACTTCCTTGGAGGTGATCATGCCGCCCTCGAAGGTTTGCGGCAGCACGCGACCATCGTTGGCCACCAGGATCGGCAACTTCGGCTGCAGGGTTCCGTAGCGGGCCTCGGTCTGGGAAAAACGCACCTTGCCGGTCAGGCCCAGTCGGCTCCAATCGTCCACGGCGCTGCCATCACTCTCATCCGGAATCATCGAGCTGCCGCGGTGATTGCCTTTGCCGCCATCCAGGCGCACCCCCTGCAAACCGAGCGCGTCGACACCAAAGCCGACGGTGCCGTCGGTGAAGCCGGACTTGTAATCGAGAAAGAAACCCTGCGCCCATTCGGCGGTCTTGCTTTGCCCGGCGGGACCGGCGCGATCGCGGTAGTCGTTGTTGAAGTAGTAGTTGCGAAACCCCAGGGTGGCCTTGCCGTCCTTGATGAAGTCAGCGTGGGCCAGGGGTGACAGGAGCACCCCGCTGGTGGCGAGCAAAGACAGGCGAACGAAAGGATTTATTGTCATTTTTGTTTCTCCTAATGGGGGCGGTCGACAATCCGGGGCGCGGGGCATGAAAGAGCCCCCGGCACCTGGCTTCGACTTTCTTGTTATGGCTATGGCGGGTGAAAGCGTCAGTCGGGCAGCCACTCTTGCAGCGTCAGCTCGACCGTGATGAAGGTGAGGTTTTTGCCGCGTTCCAGGCGGCCGGCGTACAGCTTGCCATCGGCATCGGCAACCACCGCCTGCAGGCGACTTGCACCGCTGAGGATTTCGCCGCTGACGCTAAGGATTTCCACCCCCGGGCCTGGAACATGGATCTGGATCATGCCCTCGCGACCCAGGTAGCTGAGTTGCCCGTCAATCAGACTGCCCAAGCCACCGCGAACCACCGCCAAATCAATGCCGTGCTCTTTGCACAGGGCCTCGGCGCTGTCGATAAGGTCTTCGTTGGGCTTGAGGCGGGCGATCACCAGACGGCCCAGGCGGCCGTCCTGGACCAGCGATTCTTCGGTTACGGCAACGCTCATGACAGCTCCTTGCGGACAGGATGCAGCAGGTTGAAATGGGTTTCTGCGTCAGGCTGTACCTGGTAGGCAACCTGGTCGAACAGGCACAGGCGAATCGTCAGTGGCTCGCTGCCGACAATCAGTTTGTCCAGCACCAGATGCCCGCCGTGCTGCTCGCCATCGCGGTCCAGGAAACCGGCATGGCAATGCAACAACGGCGCGCCCCGGGCGTCGCGCCCCACGGTGATGGCGCCGCTGATAAAGGTGATGTAGCCGTCCAGGACCACCGGCTGGCCGTAGTCATACGGACGCTCGGGCTGGTCGGTGACGATCATCCGGTGATAGCTCAGGTGTGCGGCACCGCCACACAGGATGCGCCCCACGGCGCTGCCGTAACGTCGACCTTCAAGCGCCTTGAGCACGCCTGCCGCGACGTTGCTCGCCAGGGGCAGGACGATGCGCAGCTCTTCGCAGCACGGTACTTCCAGGTCCAGCAGTCGCGGTGCCAGGGACGGCCCCTCGTGAATAAACGTGCGTACTCCGGCACGCTCAGCGAAATGCGGCGTCATCAGGCCACCTCCTGGCGTTCTTCGAGCAACGCGCGGATCTGCTTCTTGACGATCTTGCCGTAGCCCGACTTGGGCATTTCCTCCCAGCGCACAAAACGTTTGGGCCATTTATAGCGGGCGATTCGCGGCTCCAGATGGGCCAGCAGTTGTTCGTCGCTGACCTCGCCGGTGGTGACGATCACGGCATAGCCGGACTCGCCCCACTTCACGTCGGGCATGCCCAGTACGGCGGCTTCGGTCACCGCCGGATGGCTGAGCAGGGCCTCTTCGATCTCCCGCGGGTACACGTTGGAACCACCGGAAATGTACATATCCGACGCCCGCCCGGTGATGAACAGATAGCCGTGTTCATCCACATGACCAAGGTCGCCGGTGTGGAACCAGCCGAACTTGAAACAGCTCTCGTTGGCCTGAGGGTTGTTGTAGTAGCCGCTGAACACCGCCGGTCCGCGTACGCAGATTTCACCGTCGACTCCCGTGTCCAGTTCGTTGCCGGCCTCATCGAGAATCGCCACCTGCATGCCGGTGCGCGGGTAGCCGCAGCTACCGACCTTGGCATTCGGCGAGTCCTCGTTGTCGTGGCAATCGGCAGGCAGCACGGTGATGTTGCCCGTCACTTCACCCAGGCCGTAGTACTGCACCAGGACCTTGCCCAACTTGTCCAGGGCATGGCGCTGGTCGGCGCGATACATCGGCGCGCCCGCGTAGATCAGGTGGCGCAGGCTGCTGTGGTCGTAGCGGTCGACGGCCTCGCTTTCGGTGAGCATCTTGACGATGGTCGGCACGGTGAACAGGTTGTCCACGCGGTATTCCTGCACCAGGCGCCAGGCTTCGTCGCAGTCCAGTTTGTCGCTGGCCGGCAGGATGCAAGCAGCGCCCCGGGCGACGTTGACCAACGCATGGATGCCGGCGCCGTGGGACAGCGGGGCCAGGACTAGCGAACGCGAATGCTGATTCAGGCCCGGCATCAGGTCGGCGATATGGTTGGTGATGACAAACGCCATCTGACCGTGGGTCAGCACCCCGGCCTTGGGATGGCCAGTGGTGCCCGAGGTGTAGAAGAACCACAGCGGGTCGTGGTACTTCACTTCGGCCGCACGGAAGCTGGCCTGCAGCGCGCTGCCCTCCTTCAACAATTGCTCGTAGCCCAGTTCGCCGGCACGCGGCTGACCGATGGCGATCACCTGTTGCAGGCTCGGCGATGCCGCACGCACGGCGTCGACATAATGCTCCAGGCCTTCGTCATACAGCATCGCTACCGCGCCGCTGGAACTGCCCAGGTAGGCCGCTTCCGCCGGGGTGATCCGCACGTTGGTCGGCACCCACACGGCGCCCATGCGGAACGCGACCCAGGCACTCTCGAACAGCGGCAGGTTGTTGCGCGAATGCACCAGCAGCTTGTCGCCTTTACCCAGGCCGCGCGCGCGCAAGGCCGCAGCAACACTGTCGACCCGCCTGGAAATTTCTTGCCAGGAATGCTCACGACCGTCACGAATGAAACCCGGTGCATCCGGATAGCGACGCGCGACCTGGTTGAGCATTTCCCCCAGATTCATCACGTTGTCGATGCCCATCATTGCGCGCGCTCCAGAATGCTCACGTAGTTGGTCACAGCCGCGCCGCCCATGTTGAAGACACCGGCGCGATCGGCCTTGGGCAACTGCATGTAGCCGGCCTGGCCGCAGAGCTGCATGGCCGCCATCACGTGCATCGACACGCCGGTGGCACCGATGGGATGGCCCTTGGACTTGAGGCCGCCCGAGGGGTTGATCGGCAGGCGCCCGTCCTTGCGGCTGATGCCCTCGGCGATGACGCGCGCACCTTGACCCCGCTCGGCCAGGCCCATGGCTTCGTACTCCAGCAACTCGGCGATGGTGAAGCAGTCGTGGGTCTCGACCAGCGACAGGTCGGCCAGGCTCAACTCGGCCCGCTGCAGGGCCTGTTGCCAGGCGCGGGCGGCGCCTTCGAAGTAGGTGGGGTCGCGTTTGGACAGCGGCATGTAGTCGTTGACTTGCACCGCGGCACGGAAGCGCACGGCATGGCGGCGCTCACCTATCAGGTCCTCGCGGCTGATCACCAGGGCGGCCGCGCCATCAGTGATCAACGAGCAGTCGGTGCGTTTCAGTGGCCCGGCCACGAACGGGTTTTTTTCCGATGGCTGACGGCAGAACTCATAACCGAAATCCCGACGCATGTGGGCGTACGGGTTGAGCACGCCGTTGGCGTGGTTCTTGGCCGCAATCATCGCCAGCGCATCGGACTGGTCGCCGTAACGCTCGAAGTAGCTGTGGGCGATGTTGCCGAACACCCCGGCAAAGCCGCCCTCGATGTCGGCTTCTTCCTTGGCGTAGCAGCACTTGAGCAGGATCTTGCCCACCTCGGCGGTGGGCAGGGTATTCATCTTCTCGAAGCCCACTACCAGTGCGTGTTGGCTTTGGCCACTGAGGACGGCTTGCAGCGCCGAGTGGATCGCAGCGGAGCCGGTGGCACAGGCATTCTCCAGCCGAACCGAGGGCGTGAAGCGCAGTGCCTCAATGTGGTTGGCCAACAGGGACGAGGGAAAGTCCTGATACACAAAGCCGGCATTGAAGTGGCCAATGTGGATGGAGTCGATCTGCTGCGGCGCGATGTCGGCATGCGCCAATGCGCCAACGGCGGCCTCGGCCATCATCATCTCGGGATCGAGTTGGTCGAACTTACCGAATGGGGAGTGATACCAGCCTGTGATAACGGGCGATCGCATAAGGGGTTCCTTGCATGAATGGTGTTTGCAAGGGCGATAGCAAGAGCGGTGCCAAGGCTTGGCAAGGCCAGCGCAGGCCTTATGGAACGGGGCTTTGCGCGATAGTGGTCAGGCCCAGGCAGCTGTCGCCTGGACAGGGGTGGGAGACACTTGGGGAGACACGTGTCGCTTCAGTTGTATCGTCTGGGCCAGCCGATTTTTCC
This sequence comes from Pseudomonas sp. IT-P176, assembly GCF_949767245.1. Lineage (NCBI taxonomy): Bacteria > Pseudomonadati > Pseudomonadota > Gammaproteobacteria > Pseudomonadales > Pseudomonadaceae > Pseudomonas > Pseudomonas sp. IT-P176. Next base: position 7,732 of record NZ_CATKPN010000072.1, on the reverse strand, counting down.
GCAGCTCACCCCGCTTGCGCCTCGCGAGTCACTTGCAGGCAAGCGTGCTCTGCGCTGTCGATGAAGGTGGCGATGCAGGGGTTGTGATTGTCGGCCTTCCACACCGCGACCACCTCAATGACCGGGGCATCGCGCAACGGTTTGAAGGTGGTGGTGGCCAGGCGCATGTTGCACATCGAGCGCGGCACGATCGCGATTCCCAAGCCTTCGCCCACCAGGTTGACGATGGTTTGCTGCATGTTGATTTCCAGCCCGATGTTCGGGGTGACACCGTGCTGCAGGCAGTAGTTGAAGATCATGTCGTGCAAGGCGGGAGCGATCCGTCGGGGCACGATGATGAAGGTTTCTCCGGCCAGCTCCCGAGGGTCGATCAGCGCCTGCTCGAGGAGCCGATGGCCCGGCGGCAGGACCACGGTCATTTCTTCGCGAAACAGCGTCACGGTTTCCAGCCCGGAGCAGTCCTGCGGGCGGTACATGATCGCCACGTCCTTGTTGCCGCTGCTGATGTCCTGGGCCAGGTCCAGGGGCAAGGTCTCGGTCAGCTTCAGGCTGACCTGGGGAAACTGCGCAGCGTAGCGCCGGGTAATCGCCGGCGTAACGCTGTAGGCCGTCGACATCATGAACCCCACCGACAACTCGCCCGCCGCCCCCCGCGCTGCGGCCAAGGCATTGCGCTTGGCCTGCTCGAACGCGGCAAACACCGTGCCGGTGTCCAGGTAAAAACGCTGGCCGGCTTCGGTGAGCTCCACCCGTCGCCGGGAACGATCAAACAGCCTGACCCCCAGTTCGTCTTCCAGCAAGGCGATCTGCCGTGACAGCGGCGGCTGCGAGATATGCAGGCGTTCGGCGGCACGACCGAAGTGCAGGGTTTCTGCCAGGGTGCGGAAATATTGCAGATGGCGGAGCTCAATCATGATGCTCTCAAAGGTATCAATAGATGATTTATTATGGATTGGAAAATATAAGTGTGCCTCGTTATTGTCATTCAACGCCATATCGACGGCTGCATCACAAGTGCGGTGAGTCGACATAGTCACGAGCTATACAATAATAAAAGGTGACGCTGATGCCTTCTGTACACGAAAACCCTTCGTTTACCCGAGCCCACACAACTTCCGCCTACCCTGAATGCGATATTGCCCACGACTCCGACCCCTACGTGCGCCAGGCCTTCCGCCGTGCACTGCGGCTCATGGAGCGCGGCATCGCGGTGCTGATCCAGGGCGAGACCGGGACTGGCAAAGAGGTCCTGGCCCGTGCACTGCACGAGCACAGTCAGCGCCACGCCGCGCAACTGGTCGCCCTCAACTGCGCCTCCATCCCCGAAACCCTGATCGAAAGCGAACTGTTCGGCTATGCCCGCGGTGCTTTCTCCGGTGCCCTGCCCGGCGGCAAGAAAGGCAAAGTGGCCCAGGCCGACGGCGGTACCTTGTTTCTCGATGAAATCGGCGACATGCCCTTCGAACAGCAGACCCGCCTACTGCGGGTCATCGCCGAACGCGAGATCACCCCGCTGGGTGCCGAACGCAGCGTGCCGGTGAACTTCGCCTTGATCTGCGCGACCCACCAATCACTGTCCGACCTGGTGGAAAACGGCCGCTTTCGCGAAGACCTGTTCTATCGCATTGCTACCGGCGTGGTGCAATTGCCGCCCCTGCGTGAGCGCACTGACCGGGCCGAACTGGTGTGCAGCATGGTCGACAACGAATTGCCCGGTTGCGACCCACGCCAGGTGATCAGTGCCGATGTCTGGCCCCTCCTGCTCGGCCATGCGTGGCCCGGCAACCTGCGGCAGATGCGCGCGGTTGTCCGCTACGCCTGCGCGGTCAAGGAAGGCGCGCGCATCCAGCGCTGTGACCTGCCCGCTGATTTCCTCGCCCAAGCCGGTGGTCAGCCTGGGCTGCCGGTCCGCGCCCAGGTGCAGAATGTCACGCCGATTCGCCCGAGCAGGCCCACCGCCGCCCCAGTGGGTGAGCGCGAGGACGTCCTCGGCGTGCTCATCGACTGCCGCTGGAACATGACCGCGGCGGCTCGCGCGCTGGGCATCTGCCGACCCTCGCTGTATCGCGTCCTGCGGCGGCTGGACATCGCGCCGCTGAAGAACCAGTTGGCGCTGGGCAGCTTCGCCCCTTCCTGACGGTTTACCCCCTGCTGTCCATCGAAAAGCCGGCCACTTCCCGTGTATCGGGAAGGCCGACCTGCGTCCAGATCAAGGAATAACAATAATGAATGCCTCAGCCAATTTTGCGCCGATCAGTTTTTCTCTCAAGGGCCGTAACGCACTGGTGACCGGCGCCGCACGCGGCATCGGCTATGCCATCGCCGTCGCCCTGGGCCAATGCGGCGCGCGGGTCGCCATCTGCGACCTCGACCACGACGCCGCAGAACGGGCCGCCGCCCAGTTGGGTGAGTTGGGCATCGATGCCATCGGCCTGGGTGTCGACGTTGCCGACGAGCAACAGGTGCAGGCAATGGTCAGCCAGGTAGGACTGGCGTTGGGCAGCATCGACATCCTGGTCAACAATGCCGGCATCGTCTCGACCTTGCCCCTGCTAGAAGTCAGCGCGGCAGAATGGAAGCGCGTCATGGCAATCGACCTCAACAGCGTTTTCTACTGCGCCAAAGCCGTACTCCCCGGCATGATGGCCCGCCGCTGCGGACGCATCATCAACATCGCCTCCGTCGCCGGCAAACGCGGCGGCGGCCTGCTGGGCAACAGTTGTTATGCCGCCGCCAAAGGCGGCGTAATCGCCCTGACCAAGGGCCTGGCCCGCGAGGCCGGCCCCTTCAACATCACCGCCAACGCCGTCTCCCCCGCCCTGACCGAAACCGACATGACCAGCACCCTGAGCACCGAAGCACGGGCCAAAGTACTGGCAGACATGCCACTGGGACGCGCCGGAACCCCCCGCGACATCGCCGCCGCCGTGTGCTTCCTGGCATCGGATGCGGCGAGTTTTGTTACTGGGGAAATTATGGATGTGGATGGGGGGTATATGCGGGATTAGGGAAAGGCCCAGGTGGGCGTGACAACGCTAGTGCGACAGCGCACGCTGACCTGCCCGCATTCCCATTTTGTTCCCATATGGTCTTTTTCCAGACGCCAAAAACCACAACCCCCGACTTTCTCTTGGAAAGTCGGGGGTTTGTGTTTGTAGAATGTGGCGGTGAAGGAGATAGTGGAGAAGTACACCGATTGGTGCGCGACGAAATCGCCACTCCGGCAGCCCGTAAGGCCGCCATGGCAAGATTTTCTCCGCTAAAAGAGTCAGATCGGAGTCGGAATGGACACTATCGCGGCGTTGAGAAATGGTTTTCAACCAGAGTTTCTGCATCAGAACGCAGTCGACGGCCCATCCAGAGTACGACCACAACAGGGTAGGCATTCCAGTAGCCGACTCATATCCCAGCTTACTGACATTGAAACGACCACTTCCGCCTCGGTGAACGGGTGGCAAGGAAGGTAGCTTTCTCAATCTTAAATGAGAGGTACTCCAAAATCAGTATTTACCCTATGAGCAGTAACCGCAACACCGTGGCCAGAACCTCCTGCAGGGGCCCATAACGGGGAGATTTTGACCGGAGATAAATGCTCAAGCCCGGCGCAGCTCGTTAAACACGTAGGCTGGTCGGAGTTTCCGAGACGTGTAAAAGACGACGATAAGGCCTATCTCATCAAACTAGTCTTCGATAAGCTGTAGGACATGTGAAGCGCTCTAGTTACGTAGCGCACTGACGGTACTGCCAAGAGTATCAGTGCAAGCTTTCGGAGAATGGCAAGATCTAGGGGTTGGTTGGAAAAAATCTAGTAAGAAGCACTGATAGAAATTTAGTGTGTAAATTCAGACAGCCAAGGAAGAAGAGCATGGTAATTCGAGAGATACCTACTAACGGCGCATGGGATCAAGCGGTGAGCCTCGACAAGCACATTGTCCGCTCCGTACCGATTGGTAAAAACGAACAAGGATATATGCAGTTTGATACAGAAAGAACAGAAATTGGCGAAGCCGTTTTTCAACTAAAGTATCGCTTAGACTTCAGCAAAGTTGAATACCTAGCCAAACAAATAGTATACGCATTAACCAGCAACAACTTCCCAAAAATTGAAGTCGTTATACCTATGCCTGCGAGCAAAGCTCGCACTAAGCAACCCGTTACAGAAATCGCTCGAAAAGTTGCAGAGCTACTGAATATTGATTTCAACGAACAAACTTTAGAAAAAATAAAACCTACTGGCGCGATGAAGGATCTAGAAACATATGCCGAGCGCGTTGCTGCTTTGGCCGGATGCTTTGAGGTTCGAGACGCGATGAGTAAAGGACCGTGGAATGCGCTTGTGATAGATGATCTATATGATACAGGTGCGTCTTTAGAAGCTGCATGTTTTACTTTGCGAAAATACGGTAACATAAGAAACATCTCTGCCATCGCCATAACTCGGAGACACTAAATGTCAACGGTATTTATTTCGGGCTCCATTAAAATAAAGAGCCTTGACAATAAGGTAAAATCAAGACTTAACAATGTAATTTCATCCGGCCTAAATGTGCTTGTTGGCGACGCCGGCGGGGTTGATAAATCTGTCCAGCAGTATTTCAAAGAAAAGTATTTTTCGACAGTAACTGTATACTGCACTGGCAGCTCTCCTCGAAATAACGATGGCGCATGGCCGGTGGTTAATGTTGAACCTCCTGTAAAGACAAAGTCGAGAGCCTATTTTACAGCGAAAGATTTAAAAATGGCTGACGACTCCGATTTCGGACTCATGATTTGGGATTGTAAAAGCACTGGCACTTTAAGCAATGTCATCGAACTATTAAAACAACGGAAAAAGTCCGTCGTTTATGTCTCCTCAAAAAAAGCCTTTCTTAATATAACCACGGTCTCCGACCTAAAGCAATTAATCATGCAGATGGATAATGAATCCTTAATTGAGGCGGAAAAAAAAATATCCCTCAGCAAGAAAATTGAAATTCTCTCCGAAGGGCACTTCTTGGATTATCCCGAGATAGAAAGGACCAAGATTCTCGATAAGATAAAAGAGCATCAGGATGTGATTACTGGTCATCAGCGAGCGATTGTGGAATTACAGGCTCAACTCGACGAGTTGAGTTCACCAATGGACGACTTGTTCGTAAATTAGTCCGTTAACACTCATCGTACTCTTTTGAGTCTAAAATCGTGTCCTAACTGGCAATACCACGTGGACGTCACCCTTACGGACAGGTCGAGGATCGCAGTGTTAATTTGGCTTCGCACCCCGACTACCTACTATATGGTATATGGCGTGAGGTCTTGGTTCGAGCACTTCACCTCCTCGATCCAGTGTCGGCGCGCAGATTTGTTGCCTCATTTACTGCGCAGGGGGCTTACTGCTTCCCCTGCGTTTTCGTAAGGTTTCACCGGATTACCTCCCCCCAATCATTCACCTGCAGTATCTGTGTCTGAATGGGTGCCAGTTCGTTCGCCGCACGGATCTGCATCTCCACTGTGATCGATCCAAAGCACCCTACATTCTGCGGCACAATTTCAATCAATTGCAGCCGTATCAATAGTCTAGCTCAATTCATTCGGCGTCTTTTTCTTGATCTAGTTGAATTCATTTTTTGGCGATGCCTCGCTGACTAGGATCATATGAATTGCGTCTTGCTTGCCGATGAGGGAGTAAACAAATAACCTGCGACAGTTCCCATGCCTCTTCGAATCCTTGAGCACCTTGCGCAATACGTCGATGTCGATCTGCGCGCATCGATCATGCAAATAAGAAAGTCAGTCTGACTTATTACCACGACCAGAAGACAGGCAATGAAAAGACCATAATAGCTTAAGACCTACTCACACTTAGACGGCTTAAATGGCTATATGTTTATGAAAAACCTGCGAAGCGTACTTTCGACCGAGAGCGCAAGAACATGAAGTTATAAAATATGCGACCAACAAACACACATCGTACATCTATGAAAAAAACACATCAAACCAAGGCCGCGTATGCACAACATAAAAAATAAATGAAACAGCAACGACTAAAACAGTCAAAACAGAAACTAAAAATATCGCACAAAACTGAAAAGTTAGTCGAGAGCAAATCCCTCTGAACACTCCCTCATAAGCATCAGGAGCTGTTTCAAAGCGTTTTTCAAAAATCTTCCGCTGACGTTTAACGTCAGCCTCTATGGTATTTAATGTTAACTTCTGATTAAGTAACAACCCACCTAATAACAGACAAAAAATTATCGCACCAAACAATATAACGGTATTTATAGCAAACTGCGAATCCAAACTGTTGGTTTTTTTAATCTGACTCAAAGCCACAAAAGTAGCAATAGGAATACCAAGAAGCTGCGTTTGAATTTCGGATATAACCTTATGCAATCTTGAAGTCGTCTCCAGCTTAAAAGCGTGCACCTCCTCTTTAGCCTTTTCATAAGTAAAGTCAGTTGAAAATAAATTATATCCAACCTGAGCCTTTTGATATAGATCATCTGCACTCTTGACCAAAAATGCAAACCGCTCACTTGGTGGCAATGACTGAGTTAACTCAATTACAGTTTGCGCCAAAAGTGAGCTTTTTTGTGCCGCATGGAGTTTACCACTCATTAAAATATGCAAATTCTCTAATGCACCTACATCAAACTCCAGAACATCGCCACACGAGTACTTCAGCGGAATTTCAAACCTGCCATCCTTGTAGAAAATTAACGCCTCTGCCTTTTCATCTAGATAATAAGCACTCTCTTTTAATACATCAATAAATCGCAGCACGGACCTGTAGCTTTCAACAACCGCAGGAGCAATTGCATCCTTTGAGTAAAAATTAGAGTCCGTTAGAAAAAAATGACTCTTCTCCTTTAATACAGTTCCAGCCTTCGATAAATAATCAGAAAAATCACTAGCCAATATCCCCAGACCCAGCCTTGGGGAATTGACGTGAATTTCAATAACAGCCCCTTCAACTATTGCAGTGCTATCGCCTGCATATGAAAACCCCGAATCTGGGAGCGCCTCATCATCATCAAGAATTAGAATTAAACTATTTTTTATTTCTTGCGTTACGCACATGGAATATCTAGAGCCCTGCAACGACTGCATGGCTTTATATATTGGCAACAGGTGTGCAAATTCAAGCCTCATCGTCTTCGTCGTCTCTGTGCTCTTTCATCATCCGTTCAAGCAGATCAGCAGGTAAATGCGTGATCGTCAAGGAACGCTTATCCTTATCAAACTGTATTTCCTTACTTTCTAAAGCCAACCTATCAAAGTCCAGTCGCCAATGCTTCGACTTACCACTAAACTTAACCAATCTATTTAAAGACCGTTTATCTGGAACAAAACCGTCTGAAATATTCGTATTAGATTCTGAAATCACTGCTACTAGTTCCTCAGGAGCCTCAGGCCACAACTCATTTGAAAACGGCTCAAGCTCAAACGGACGATCAGTGTCAGCGTATCCCTTACAAATAGTATAGGCCTTACGAAGAAACTCACTTTTAACTTCATCAGGCATTTCTTTGGATTCAGCAAACAGTTCCAAAACCTGAGTGAGGTTTTTAGTTTCCGCAGCTGCCGCAACAGAATTATTGCACCCTAAAAACGCTTTAAAGAAACCCGAAACCTTATCTTGCCCTTTCCCCTTTAGAAAACTCAAGTATGTTTCAGACTTCGCCTGCCACTTCGTAATATTTATACGACCCGCCAAACGAAATCCTTTTATATCCAAATGCGTCGAATCAAC
>NZ_CATKPN010000071.1:0-14209 GCF_949767245.1 Pseudomonas sp. IT-P176 | reverse complement strand
TTCATTGCAGGATCGACACAAAATTGCACAGTTATTTCTCAGCCAGAACACTAGAATAGAGCCCTTATTTTCACAATCAGAGCCCTCTATGCCAGATCCGGTTGACGCCTACGGGCTGTCAGATTTACCGCTGGACAACTTGGTGGCGTGTCATGAATGCGACTTGCTGATGCGCAAGCCACACCTCGCTCATGACGAGAAAGCCTTATGCCCGCGTTGCGGTTATGAGCTCTACGCTCATCGGCACAATGTCGTGGAGCGTAGCCTCGCCCTGGTGATCGCTGCGCTGCTGCTGTTCGTCCCTGCGAACTTTTTACCGATCATGGAACTCAATCTACTCGGACAGACGTCACACGACACTGTCTGGAGCGGTGTTGTCGGTTTGTTCGATACTGGCATGCAAGGCGTGGCGGTGGTGGTGTTCCTGTGCAGCATGGGGATCCCCCTGCTCAAGTTGCTCTGTCAGTTATTGGTATTGTTGAGCATTCGATTTGATATCGGACGCAGCTACGGCCTGCTGCTGTATCGCATTTATCACCACCTGCGTGATTGGGGGATGCTCGAGGTTTATTTGATGGGGGTGCTGGTGGCCATCGTCAAACTGGCTGACCTGGCGTCCATCACCATTGGCTTGGGCCTGGGGTGTTTTATCAGCTTGTTGTTGGTTCAAGTCTGGCTTGAAGTGGTGATGTCACCGCACCAGATCTGGGAAGCGTTATCCGGGGAGGATGCTCATGCGGGCGATTGATGCAGGCATTCTGATCTGTGCTGAGTGCCATCAGTTGAACAAACAGGAACCCGACACCGACGAGCAGACCTGCACGCGCTGTGGCGCGATGGTCCATGCCCGCCGGCCCAATAGCCTGGTGCGCACCTGGGCGTTGTTGATCACCGCCGCGATTCTGTATATCCCCGCCAATCTGTTGCCCATCATGACGGTCAGCGCCTTGGGGCAGGGGGAGGGCGATACGATCATGTCCGGCGTGATCACCCTGGTGCAGCATGGGATGCTCCCCATCGCGGCCGTGGTGTTCGTCGCCAGTATCCTGGTACCGACCTTCAAGCTTGTCGGCATCGCCCTGCTGCTGTTTTCGGTGCAGCGCCGCCAGCCTTTGTCCGCGCGGCAACGCATCCTGATGTACCGCTTCATTGAGTTCATTGGCCGCTGGTCAATGCTCGACATCTTTGTCATCGCGATTCTGGTGGCAGTGGTCAACTTTGGTCGGCTCGCCACCATCGAGGCCAATCTCGGTGCAGTGGCCTTCGCCAGTGTGGTGATTTTGACAATGCTTGCTGCAGTAACTTTCGATCCCCGACTGATTTGGGATAACACGGAGTCGGACGACGACCATGACTGATTTGCCTAAAGCTAAAACCCGACCGGCTTCCAACTGGTCGGCCATCTGGGTGTTGCCCCTGATCGCCTTGGTGATTGGTGGGTGGTTGGGCTGGCGTGCCTATAACGAGACCGGGATCCAGGTCCAGGTCCGTTTCGAAAGCGGTGAAGGCATTCAGGCCAACAAGACCGAAGTGGTCTACAAAGGCATGTCGGTGGGCAAGGTCAAAAGCCTGGCGCTCGATGATGAAGGCAAGAGCCGTGGGGTGATCGCCACGGTCGAGATGAACAAGGACGTCGAGCAGTACCTCAAGACCAGCACGCGCTTCTGGCTGGTCAAGCCCAGCGTAACCCTGGCGGGTATCACCGGTCTGGAAACCCTGGTCTCGGGTAACTATGTGGCGATCAGTCCGGGTGAGGGCGAACCTACCCGCAAGTTCAAGGCCCTTGCCCAGGAGCCGCCCCTGTCGGACTCCAAGCCGGGTCTGCACCTGACCATCAAGGCCGAACGCCTGGGCTCGCTGAACCGTGGCAGCCCGGTGTTCTATAAGCAGATTCAGGTCGGTCAGGTGAAGAGCTACCTGCTGTCCGAGGACCAGAGCACCGTCGAGATCAAGGTCTTTATCGAGCCCACTTACGCCAACCTGGTGCGCAAACACACGCGCTTCTGGAATGCCAGCGGGATCAGCATCGACGCCAACCTGTCGGGTGTGAAGGTACGCAGCGAATCGCTGGCCAGCATCGTGGCCGGCGGTATTGCCTTTGCGACGCCGGAGAACCGCAAGGACAGCCCGCCCACCGACCCGAGCCTGCCGTTCCGTCTGTATGAAGACTTCGACGCGGCCCAGGCCGGCATCCGGGTCAAGGTCAAACTCAGTGACTTCGAAGGTCTGCAAGCCGGTCGTACGCCGGTCATGTACAAAGGCATTCAGGTCGGCAACCTCAAGGCCTTGAAGGTCGACTCCGACCTGTCCAGCGCCACCGCCGAACTGACCCTTGACCCGCTGGCTGAAGACTACCTGGTCGATGGCACGCAGTTCTGGGTGGTCAAGCCGTCGATTTCCCTGGCCGGTATCACCGGGCTCGAAGCCCTGGTCAAGGGTAACTACATCGCCGTGCGTCCGGGTGACAAGGGCAGCCCACCCAAGCGCGAGTTCGAGGCACGGCCGAAGGCGCCGCCATTGGACCTGCGCTCCCCGGGCCTGCACCTGGTGCTGTTCACCGAGAACCTCGGCTCGCTGGAGGTCGGCAGCCCGATTCTCTACAAGCAGGTCAAGGTCGGTTCGGTGCAGAGCTATCAGTTCTCGCGGACCAAGAAGCAATTGGTCATCGGCGTGCACATCGAGAAGGAATACGAAGGCCTGGTCAACGCTTCGACGCGTTTCTGGAATGCCAGCGGCATCACCCTCACCGGTGGTCTCACCGGCGGGATCCAGGTCAAGAGCGAGTCCCTGCAAAGCCTGATGGCCGGCGGTATTGCGTTCGAGACTCCAGAAGCCAAGGCGCCGCTGCAAAAGCGTATTCCGCGCTTCCGCCTGTTCACCAGCCATGACGAGGCGACGGAGAAAGGCACCGTGGTCACCCTCAAGCTCGACCGCGGCGACGGACTGCGCAATGGCACGCCGATTCGCTACAAAGGCCTGGACGTCGGCAAGGTGGAAGACGTCGACCTCAGCGACGACCTGCAATCGGTGCTGCTCACTGCGCGTATCACCGTCGTGCCGGAACGCATTGCCCGGGTAGGCAGCCAGTTCTGGGTGGTCAAGCCGCAGTTAGGCCTGATCAAGACCTCCAACCTGGAAACCCTGGTGACCGGGCAGTACATCGAAGTGCAGCCCGCGGTGAAAAACCTCGGCCCGCAAAAGAACTTCGTTGCCCTGCCACAGCCACCCGAAGCCACCGCGCAAGAGGCAGGCCTGAGCCTGGTGCTGAGTGCCGCGCGCCGTGGCTCGCTGAAAACCGGGGTGCCGGTGACTTACCGGGAAATCACCGTGGGCAAGGTCACCGGTTACGAACTGGGGCAGACCGCGGATCGGGTGTTGATCCATATCCTCATCGAACCGAAGTACGCGCCATTGGTACGCAGCGGTACGCGCTTCTGGAATACCAGCGGTTTTGGCCTGGATTACAGTCTGTTCAAGGGCGCGACCGTACGCACCGAATCCCTGGAAACCCTGATCCAGGGCGGCGTTGCCTTTGCCACTCCGGATGGTGAGCGCATGGGTAACCCGGCGCGGCCGCAGCAGACCTTCCCGTTGTTCGACAAGTTCGAAGACGAGTGGCTGGAGTGGGCGCCGAAGATCTCCCTCGGCAAGTAAGTCAAACCCGCTGTACAAAAAAGGCCGCGATCCAATGGATCGCGGCCTTTTTTGTTTATCCACCGCTAGAGCATTTAGACGGCGTCCAGCTCGGCTTCGGTCGACTCGACGCTGACCGCCGGTTTCACTTCGTCATGCCGACGGATGTACTTCCAGTCGGCCTCGTCGATGTAGATACCGTTCGGCCCGCTGCCACCTTCCAGGTCAATCGCCACACTGGCGCAGACCTGTGGCTTGACACTGGCGAGGATCGGCACGAAGCCCAACTGCAGGCTGGTTTCCAGCAGGGCGGCCTGGTTCTTCTCGTCGATGTCCGCGGCTTCGTCGAGGTAGTACGGCAGGCGCACACGCCCGGCCTGGTCGCGGTCCATCAAGTGCAGCAACAAATACATGTTGGTCAGTGCCTTGATGGTCATGGTGGTGCCGTTGGACGCGGCGCCATCGATGTCAGTGTGGATCACTGGCTGACCGTTGACCTTGGTGATCTCGAACGCCAGCTCGAACAGGTCCTTGAGGCCGAGCTGGTTGTGGTTCGCCGCCACCAGGCGCGCCAGGTACTCCTTGGCCTCTTCGTTCTTGTTGTCCTGCTCGGCACTCTGGCTCAGGTCGAACACCGACAGGGTTTCGCCTTCTTCGTACTGACCGGCACTGTGGATGATCTGGTCAATGTGCTTGAGGGCTTCCTTGTTCGGCGCCAGGACAATGCGGAAGCTTTGCAGGTTGGACACCTGGCGCTTGTTGATCTCGCGGTTGAACAGCGCCAACTGGTGCTCGAGGCTGTCGTAATCGCTGCGAATATTGCGCAGAGTCCGGGCGATGTCGGTGACGGCCGCACGCCGGGCCTTGCCCAGGGTCAGGGCTTCGTCGGTACGGTGGGCATAAGCGTTGATCAACAGTTGCAGGCGACGCTCCATGTCGTCTTCGCTGTCGAACTTGGCCACGCCCTTGAGGCGAACCTGGGCGTACAAGGCGTCGATCTGGCCGTCGACACGCAGCAAGCCCTGCCAACTGTCCTGGTAGTCATTGAGCAGCGGCAACAGGTTGTCCATGGAGTCGTCGATCGGGTCCATGCACGGCGTGCCGAATGGCAGGTCGGCCGGCAGCAGCTGACGGCGGCGCAGGGCGTCGTCGAGGGTGCGTTGCTTGGCTTCCATGTCGCCGATCTGCCGGCCGACCAGTTGCAGCTTGGCCGACAGTTGCTGGACGCGCTCAGTGAAGGCATCGCTGGAGCGTTTCAATTCGTCCTGGGCCGCTTCCATCTGCGCCAGTTGCTCGAGCTTGTCGCCTTCTTCGGCGCTCAGGGTTTGCGCGCGGCGGAAGTCCTCGAGGGCTTTTTGCGCGTCCAGCACCTGCTGGTACAGCGCTTCAGTCTGGGTCTTGCTGGCAGCGCGGTCCGCGGCGACCGCTTGCTGGGTTTTCAGTTGCTTGAGTTCTTTGTCCAGGCGTTCTTTCTGGTCGCGCAACGCGGCACGGTCAGCCAGGGCTTGCAGGGCGGGCGGTTCGATGTGGGAAATGTCGATCGACAGCCCCGGTACTTCGAAACGCTCACCCTTGAAGCCGTCGAGGATCAGCTCCAGGGATTTGACCCACTGTCCGTCCTCGTCCAGCGTAATGCCGTGCTCACCCAGCGGCAGGCTGAACAGTGCGCTGTTGAACAGGCGCATCAGGCGTTCGACGTCCTGTTGCGAAAACTCTTCGCGCAGGCGCGCGTAGCTGTTGTTGTCGGCGTGATCGAGTTGCTGCTTGACCGACTTCAGGCGCTTTTCCAGATCCCGCAGGCGCTCTTCCAGGTCTTCGGCACTGAACTGCCGGGACTGGGCCAGCGCGCCGGCCAGTTCATCGTGCGCATCCTTGGCGGCCAGCAGTTGTTGCTCCAGGACTTTGACGTCTTCGACCAACGCGAAGCGATGCTTGAGCACCGACAACTCGCCGAGCCAGCGCTGGATGCCGGTGATTTCGCGTTCCAGGCGCATCAGCTCCTGGGTGCCGCCGCGTTGATCGTTTTGCAGGGCGTCCTGCTCGTTGCGGTAGTGCTCGGCCTGGATCGTCAATTCTTCCTTGCGCGCACTGGCGTAGTCCGACCAGGTGCCCAGCAGGGAGTCGAGCAGCGGCGAGATGCGGTGCAACTTGCCGCGCAGAATATTGCGCTGGGTCACGCCTGCCGACAGGGCTTCGACCAAGGGGCCGGCGGTGACCAGCGAGTTGTAGTCCTGCTCCATGCGGCGCACATCGCGGAAGGCTTCTTCGCACGCGGCGATGTAATCGACGCTGCCGGAACGCAGGCTGTGTTCGAAGGCATCGAGGAACAGTTGCTTGAGCTTGGCCGCGGTGATTTCCCGCATGTGCAGCAGGTTGATGAACAGCGCACGGAAGGTCTTCAGGCTCTGCTCACTGGTGGAGCGCAGCGGAATCAGGGTCAGGTCCAGCGGGATCGACGTGTGGCCGCCCACCAGCAGGCGCCGCAGTTCATCCGGCTTGAGCTCGTAAGCCTTGAGGCCTTCGCGTTCGAGGTTGCTGAACAACTCTTTCTGGCGCAGGCACGTGTCGTTTTTCTGGTAATGGGCCAGGTCCAGCTTGCCGGCATAGGCGAAGAACTGGTGGCCAAAACCACCGCCGGGGCCACGCCCAACCACGCCGATCACGTGTGGACCGTGTGGCAGCGAAACTTCCACCAGGATGTAGCTGGTGTCGGAGGCAAAGTAGAAGCGCCGCGATTGCTCCAGGCTGTACTTGCCGAAGCTCATGTCCGACATGCGTGCCAGGATCGGGAACTGCAGGGCGTTGATCGAGGCGGACTTGCCCAGGTTGTTCGCCCCGTAGACCGACAGCGGTTCTTCCAGCGGGAACAGGCCGAGGCTGTAACCCGCGGTATTCAGAAGGGCAAAGCGGCGAATGCCGTAGCGTTCCTTGCTCATGCGTCGAGCTCCTGTTCTTCGGCAATGGCGCGGGCCAAGGCGTCTTCTTCACTGTCTTCGGCGAAGTCGCTGAGGTCCAGCGGGTCATCGGTCTGCAGCAGTTTTTCGTCGCTGTCGTCGTCAATCAGCACCGGCGCCGGCAGTGGCAGCACACTGTGCAGGCTGGCGGCCAGGTCGCGGTCCTGTTGCACCGACAGGCAGACGTCGAGGAAGCGGTGCATCGGTGGCAGGAAACGGTAGATGCCGTTCTCTTCCCCAGCAAAACCGAGCTGGGTCATGCGCCGCATGATCTTTTCTTCGAGCTCTTCCACGGTCTGCACTTCAGCCTGGATGAACAGGTCGCGGTATTTTTCCAGCAACGACGGCAGTTCATCGCGGCCCAGGCTACCGCCGTCGAGCACGGCGATCGGGTCGCGGCCCTGGTCGGCCAGGTGTTCGACCAGAATGAAGGTGAACAACGCCAGGCGCTGGGCAGTCTTGTTCACGGCCGCTGCGGCGAGGTCCGGAACGAAGTAGTAGAAGCCCCGGGTATCGCACACCAGTTCAAATCCCAGGGCGCGGAACAAGGTGCGGTACTGGTCCTGAAAGTTCGACAACTGTGCGTACAGCTCAGGATCGCGACGGCTGACGTGATAACCCTTGAACAGCTCGCGAAAGATCGGCGCCAGCTGAGACAGTTCGGATAGATCAAGATGCATGGGGAATGCTCGCAGAATTCTCGCTGGCATCGGTGCCGGCCGAGAGCAGGGCGAAGGAGCGCAGGCTGACCTGATGCTCGTGAGTGTGGTAATCGCGGCGTTCCAGGCGCTCGCGCTTGAAGCGTTTTTCCCGCGACAGGCGCGAGAACCAATACAGCAGCTCGTCGGTCGCGCCATCCGGTTCCTGCTCCAACAACCAGGTCATCAGGTCTGGCATCGGCAGGGCGTCTTCGCAGCGCTCGAGCATTTCCCGAACCGTGCGTGGCGCACGCGGGGCTTCGCCGGTCTGGATCTTGTGGGCCTTGGGGAAACGCGCCGGTTTTGGCTCGAAACGTGCCAGGGCGTAGACATAGGCTTCAACCTGGCTGGCACTGCCAAGGAAGGTGCTTTGCGGGCGAGTGAACATCGGCATCGCCGCTTGTGGCACCGCATCGATGCCCTTGCGCCGGATCATCGACAGGGCCAGTGCCGCGCCACGGGTCACGGCGTTGTGCCGGCGGGCTTCTTCGCGCAGCGGCAGCAACAACTCGCGGGCGTGGCGCAGGGTCAGTTGGGCGCTGGTCTGCATTTCGAGGATGCGCGCGTGGGTCCGCAGGAGCATGTCGTCGTCGACCAGATGGCCCAGGCGCTGCTGCTCGGTGAGCATCTTCAGCAGGACGTTCTCGACCTTGCGCACGCCTTGTTCGAAGGCGCCGTCGGCGTTGACCAACTGGATCATCGGCTCGACATACTCGTCCCAGGTCGCCAGTACTTCGGCATAACGCTGGCGCAATGGAATCTGCCGGTCGCTGGTCTTGGCCCGCTCGGCGACGGCCACCAGGGCCTGTTCGTCGTTGGCGAGTTTTTTCAACACGTCGCGTACGCGCATGTCGAGCAAGCGCAACTGGCGCGCCAGGTCGTTGCCATCACGAATATCGAATGCGTCTTGGATGTAGCCGGCCAGCCGCTCCAGGTGCCGCAGGTAGGCTTCGATTTCCAGGCACAGGCCCAAGCGGTGCTCGCGGCGCAGGTAAGCCAGGAAGTCGTGGATCTGCGCGTTCAGTTCAAAGCGGTTCGGGCTTTTTGCCACCGGAACCAGAATGTCGAGGCGGATCCACACGTCCAGCAGGCTGGTGATGTCCTGTGGCGTGCTGTCCAGTTGCTGGGCGGCCAGCTGCGTGCGCAGTTCGTTGAGGCTCAGGGTGCCTTGGTCGAAATGCTCACACAGTGGCTCCAGGAGTGCCCAGTGTTCGGCGAGGGCGCGCAAGACGCGCTTGGGTTCGATCATTGGATTGGCCGGCTGGTTGGCGATTAAAAGCAGCGATTGTACTGCATCGCAGGCTATGGGAATCCCCCTCGGCAGATCGACGGGACGGACTGTCGTATTTCTCTGCTCTACTGCGGGCGATCTTCGGCGAAGGGCGGTAGAATCCCTGCACTTTAAGTTATCCACAAGTGGCCGACCTTTGCTAATCGAGTCCCGTCGCCGCGCTTATTTGACTGCCATGCAGGTGGTCAACTGGCTGCCGCGCACCGAATTGCCCTTTGCCGCCCCTTCGCGGCCCGAGCTGCTGGAGCTGGTTGAGCCGTTGGTCGCCGAGCCGCCAGTGCCGGGCGTTGCGCCTGTGCCAGCGGCCAAGGTCGCCGTCGCGGTCGAGCCGGTAACCGCCCCCGCCGCGCGCCCGCGGATCGAAGTGCCGCGCCCATCGCTGGCCAGTACCCGGACCAATGCCAAGGTCGAGGAAGAAGCCGCCCCCGCCGTGGTCAAGGCCCCGGTCGTGCCGCCACCGCGGTTTGCCCTGCAATTGTTGCGCGCGGGCCGTTGCCTGCTGCTGGTGGAGTTACCCACAGGCGACACGTTCCAGACGCGCGACCCGGCCTACCTGCTGCTCAAGGACATGTTGCGCGCCGCCGGCCTGCCGGACAGCCCGCAGATCGTCGGCGAGCCGGTGCGCTGGCCGCTATTGGCGCGGGGCACCATGGATCAGGGGCCGGAAGCGGCGCGCGATTTCGTCCAGGGCTTTGTCTCCGCGCGCCTGGAAGATCAACCCTGTGTCTGTCTGTGGCTGGTGGGGCTGCCGGCTGTGCGGTTTGCCGGCGAGGCGGATGCGCAAGCGTACAATCGCGAACTTCAGGTCGAAGGCCTGGGGTCGGTCTGGGCGCTGCCTGGCCTGGAATTATTAATGGAAGAGCCACAGCGTAAGGCTGATGTCTGGCAAGCCATGCGTCGGCTGATGGCGCGCTGGAAAGAATCAAATGAGTGACGCTGTATCGTTCCGCCCGATGACCGAAGCCGACCTGGACGCAGTACTGAAGATCGAATACGCGGCGTTCAGCCATCCCTGGACCCGCGGGATCTTTCTCGATGGCCTGGGCAAGTACCAGATCTGGCTGATGTTCGAGGGGCAGCAACAGGTGGGCCACGGGGTGGTGCAGATCATCCTCGATGAAGCGCACCTGCTCAATATCACGGTCAAGCCGGAAAACCAGGGGCGCGGCCTGGGGCTGACCTTGCTCGAACACCTGATGTCGATTGCCTACAAGGCGCAAGCACGTGAGTGCTTCCTCGAAGTGCGCGACAGCAACCGCGCGGCCTTCCGACTGTATGAACGTTATGGTTTCAACGAAGTGGGGCGCCGCCGCGATTACTACCCGGCAGTCGGTGGGCGTGAAGACGCCGTGGTCATGGCCTGTACCCTGGTCGACTGAGCCGTTCGACCTTTGCGGGCAAGCCTGATGCTCGCCCGCGCAAGCGTGTTAACGATTGCCGTCGACCGGATCGCGCCGCGCCAGCTCCGCCTCATCCAGGCCATTGCCGCCGCCAATCTCGTCTTCATCGACAATGCTCAAGTCCCAGTCGGCCTGATCACCCTCGCCGACGTCCTGGGCGTCCCGTGCGCCGTCTTCACGAATCAGGTTGCCTGGGGTCAGGTCATCATCGGTGGATTCGTCGTCATCGGCCGAAGTCTCGTGCATCCCTGCTTCGGCTGCAGGTTGGCGCGGCACGGGCGGTTTGCGCAGGTGTTCGGGCAATTCATCGCGAATAATGGCGCTGGAGGGCTCCTCGTCGAAGTCCAGTTCACGCATCGAGCCCATGCGGTCTTCGTTGTCGTCGATGGGCTCGGGCTGTACCGAGCCATACGGACGTCGTGAATCAGTCATGGCAAATCCTCATAATGTGGGGCTTATAGGGTGGACAGGCGCTACCCTTGAAGATTCCAAGCCATTTGCCCTAATAACGGCGTGACCCCGGCGCATGCTGGGGTGTCAAACCAGCGCATCATTCTTGAGGCTTCAGAACATGAACGAATTACAAGATCTGATTGATAACAACGAGCGCTGGGCTGATGCGATCAAGCAGGAAGATCCTGACTTCTTCGCCAAACTGGCCCGCCAGCAGACGCCTGAATACCTGTGGATCGGCTGCTCCGACGCGCGCGTGCCGGCCAACGAGATCGTCGGCATGCTGCCCGGCGACCTGTTCGTGCACCGTAATGTGGCCAACGTAGTGCTGCACACCGACCTCAACTGCCTGTCGGTGATCCAGTACGCGGTCGACGTGCTCAAGGTCAAACACATCCTGGTCACCGGCCATTACGGCTGTGGCGGGGTGCGGGCGTCCATGCAGGACCGTCAGTTGGGGCTGATCGACGGTTGGCTGCGCTCGATCCGCGACCTCTACTACGAGCACCGCGAAGCGTTGGCCCAATTGCCGACTGAAGAAGAGCGGGTCGACCGTCTCTGCGAACTGAACGTGATCCAGCAAGTGGCCAACGTGGGCCATACCAGCATCGTGCAAAATGCCTGGCATCGCGGGCAAAGCCTGTCGATCCATGGCTGCATCTATGGCATCAAGGATGGCCGCTGGAAGAGCCTGAACGCCACCATCAGTGGTTTCGAGCAACTGCCACCGCAGTATCGCTTGCGTCCGGTGGGTGCCATCTAGCACTCCCCAGGTAGGCGTTCAGCAAAGGCTGTGGCGATGCCATTGCTGCAGGAAAAGTCGCCCCTCGGCGCTGGGCTGTTCATCGTAACCGGTGATCCAGCCACGGCACCGGGGCGAGCCGCATTTACAGGCAAACTGGCGCAACACGCTGGCTTCGGTGCTGACATAGTCCATACACAGTGGGCTGCCTGGCGTAATGTCCTGTAGCGCCCATAGCCAGAGTTCGCTCATGTCGAGGAAGACATTGGGGTCGCAGGAGTGGCGCAGTCGTCCACAGAAGTAGGGGTCATAGACGTGAATGCCCACCGCTAACTGGACGCTGTGCAACTGCGGGGCGTGGACCAACTGTCCGCAGACCCGGCACATTCGGGTAATCCGCTGATAGTTACGCAGGGCCATGACGCCCCGGTTTTTTGCGCCATGGCCGGACTCCACAATGAAGTCGGCCATGGACGGGTAGCCCTGCTTGGGGCTGAGCCCCTCGAAAGGGTAGATGCATCCGTTCGTCAAAGACTGGGCATTGACCTGAGGGCTCATAGACATCCCTGCCTGGATCAAGCTTGCGACAGCCGTAGACGGGGCATCCTGTCTGCCCTGCAACGCTTGAGTGTTGCTCAAGCGTCTCGCAAATGACACACATCGTCTACTGTCAGGCCTGACAGGGGATAGTGACGACTTTTACTGTAAGCCATGACTTACAGCGCTATCGAAATCATTGCGCCAGTGGTGTTTTATGCGCTTGCGACTAAGGTGTAACGGGTTGTCCGGGAGCGCATTTGCGTAGACCATGGGCGCCGCGATTTTTTGCCTAATTTCGAGCCTGTTTATGACTGCCATTGCCGACACTCGACCTGCGCCATTCTCCCGGTCTGACTACAAGACCCTGGGCTTGGCGGCACTGGGCGGGGCGCTGGAAATCTACGATTTCATCATTTTCGTGTTTTTCGCCCTGACCCTCAGCCAACTGTTCTTCCCTCCGGAAATGCCCGAATGGCTGCGCCTGCTGCAGAGTTTCGGGATCTTTGTCACCGGGTACCTGGCGCGGCCGCTGGGTGGCATCCTGATGGCGCACTTTGCCGACCGGTTGGGGCGCAAGAAGGTCTTCAGCTTGAGCATCCTGATGATGGCGCTGCCGTGCCTGCTGATCGGGATCATGCCGACCTACGCCCAGATCGGTTACTTCGCCCCCTTGCTGCTGCTGGTGCTGCGGGTGTTCCAGGGCGCCGCGGTCGGTGGGGAAGTGCCGAGTGCCTGGGTGTTTGTCGCCGAGCATGCTCCTGCCGGTCACCGCGGTTACGCCCTGGGATTCCTGCAGGCAGGGCTGACGTTTGGTTACCTGATCGGCGCCTTGACCGCGACCTTGCTGGCACAGGCCTTTACCCCGGCGGAAATCCTCGATTACGCCTGGCGTTATCCGTTCCTGCTGGGCGGGGTGTTCGGCGTGCTTGGCGTGTGGTTGCGCCGCTGGCTCAACGAGACTCCAGTGTTCATGGCGATGCAGGCCAGTCGTGAGCTGCACGTCGAGCTGCCGTTGCGCACGGTGCTGCGTGAGCACCGCCTGGCGATGTTGCCGGCGGTGATCCTTACCTGCGTACTGACTTCGGCCGTGGTGACCTTCGTGGTCATCACCCCGACCATGATGCAGAAAACCTTCGGCATGACCGCCAGCCACACCTTTGCGCTGAGTAGCCTGGGCATCGTATTCCTGAACATCGGCTGCGTGATTGCCGGGTTGATCGTCGACCGGATCGGCGCCTGGCGTACGGTAATGCTCTATAGCCTGCTGTTGCCGCTGGGCATCGGCGTGCTCTACAGCAGCCTGATTGGCGCAGCGCAGTGGATCGGCCTGGCCTATGCGATTGCCGGTCTCGGTTGTGGGGTGGTGGGCGCGGTGCCGTCGGTGATGGTCAATCTATTCCCGGCACGGATTCGCGTCTCGGGGATTTCCTTCACCTACAACATTGCCTACGCGATCTGGGCCAGCATCACACCGCTGTTGCTGATCGGCCTGATGCCGTGGAGCCCATGGATCTGCGTGATTTTCTGTGCCGTGATGGGCGCCGTGGGAATCAGCGCGGCGCTGTACTTCGGCTCGCGCCTGCCCCAGGTCGCCCAGTCGGCTGGCGCGACCTGCTGCCCCTGAGGGTGTCAATCGCTGATCGAGTCTTCATCCAGCGGCGCCGCGAGCGGTTTGAGTGCGACGATCATGTCGACTTCGACCGCGGCGCCCTTGGGGAGCTGGTACACCCCCACCGAGGTGCGGGTATGCACACCAGCGTCGGCGAAAATCCCGTACAGCACCTCTGAGGCGCCGTCCGCCACTTCACTTTGCTGGGTGAAGTCTTCGGCGCTGCGCACGTAGACATTGATGCGCAGGATCTTGTCGATCCGCTCCAGGTCACCGAGTTGCTGCGTAAGAATGGCCAGGGCGCGCATCGTGCAAATCTTCGCGGCCAACCGGCCTTGCTCCAGCGACACCTCTGCGCCCACGCGGCCCACCACCATTACCGTATTGTCGATGCGTGGGATCTGCCCGCTGATGTACACCTCATCGCCATTTTGCACCACCGGCACGTAGTTGCCGCCAATGCGCATTTCACCGTCAAAACGATGACCCAGCGCCTGGGCGATACCGTCGAACAGCGCTTTACGTGATTGATCCATGCCGGGCATCTCCTGTGTATGGGGGGGGCTGCGCCGACTATAGCGGGTTGTTTGCTGTCCCAACATAGGCATAGGCATCTACACAACTGTGGTGCGACGTTGCACCTGTGGGCCTCTGGGGTGTTGGATTAGACCGAGTACATATCCATTTCTTCGGTAACGGCCACTTATGGTTCCGCCTGACGGCGGCTCACTTTTGAACAGCGCAAAAGTAAGCAAAACGCTCTTACCCCCACCACTCGGTGCCTCGCTTAGGCTCGGCATGCCCGTACTCCGACATTGATTTGGGGGGTCGCCGCAATGGGCCCTCCCTGGCCCAGTGCGGCTAAACCGGCGTCCTGCCGGTTTACCCC
>NZ_CATKPN010000070.1:0-14676 GCF_949767245.1 Pseudomonas sp. IT-P176 | reverse complement strand
GTAAGAGCGTTTTGCTTACTTTTGCGCTGTTCAAAAGTGAGCCGCCGTTGGCGGAACCATAGGAGGCCGTTACCGCAAGAATGGATATGTACCCCGCCTAATCCAACACCCCAGAGGCCGCTACGAAGTTGTGTAGATACCTATGCCGCGATTGTGGGCGTCACAAATCCCTCTGACACCCCTCAAATATCCCTTCTACGGGAACATCACACTGTCATGCAGGTCGGTTACATCAGTAGCTGTCCGGGACCGCACGACGGAAGCGTGCAAAAACGCGACATTTTTTGTTGATCTCAAGCCCCTCACGCCCTAAAGTTCGCGCCGAACGTCCATGCTGGAAACGATCCATCCGGCTCAAGTACTGACGACGAGACAGCAAGGCCAAGGGACGCAGGTGATCCCATGGCCTTTTTGCTTTCGGCGACATGCCTTGGGAAGTAGGCGAACCAAAGTGGGGATACGGAGGACGTTCATTTGCACCCATTGTTAATTTCAGTTTGCCAGTAGGAGTTCCCAGCATGTCGATCAACGTCGAAGACTATTTCGCGCGCGCCACTTTTGACAAAATGAAGGCGTTCGCCGACAAACAAGAAACCCCGTTCGTGGTGATCGACACCGCGATGATCAGCCAGGCCTACGATGACCTGCGCGCCGGTTTCGAATTCGCCAAAGTCTATTACGCGGTCAAGGCCAACCCGGCCGTCGAGATCATCGACCTGCTCAAGTCCAAAGGTTCGAGCTTTGACATCGCGTCGATCTACGAGCTGGACAAGGTGATGGACCGTGGCGTCAGCGCCGACCGCATCAGCTACGGCAACACCATCAAGAAATCCAAGGACATCCGCTACTTCTACGAGAAGGGCGTGCGCCTGTTCTCCACCGACTCCGAAGCCGACCTGCGCAACATCGCCAAGGCTGCACCGGGTTCAAAAGTCTATGTGCGGATTCTCACCGAAGGCTCGACCACGGCTGACTGGCCTTTGTCGCGCAAGTTCGGCTGCCAGACCGACATGGCCATGGACCTGCTGATCCTGGCTCGTGACCTGGGCCTGGTGCCGTACGGTATTTCGTTCCACGTCGGTTCGCAGCAACGCGACATCAGCGTCTGGGACGCAGCGATCGCCAAGGTCAAAGTGATCTTCGAGCGCCTGAAAGAAGAAGACGGTATCGAGCTCAAGCTGATCAACATGGGCGGTGGCTTCCCGGCCAACTACATCACCCGCACCAACAGCCTGGAAACCTACGCCGAGGAAATCATCCGCTTCCTCAAGGAAGACTTCGGTGATGACTTGCCGGAAATCATCCTGGAGCCGGGCCGTTCGTTGATCGCCAACGCCGGCATCCTGGTCAGTGAAGTCGTACTGGTCGCGCGTAAATCCCGTACCGCAGTAGAGCGCTGGGTGTACACGGACGTGGGCAAGTTCTCCGGTCTGATCGAAACCATGGACGAAGCCATCAAGTTCCCGATCTGGACCGAGAAGAAAGGTGAGATGGAAGAAGTGGTGATCGCTGGCCCAACCTGCGACAGCGCCGACATCATGTACGAAAACTACAAGTACGGCCTGCCGCTGAACCTGGCCATCGGTGACCGCCTGTACTGGCTGTCCACCGGCGCGTACACCACCAGCTACAGCGCCGTCGAGTTCAATGGCTTCCCACCGTTGAAGTCGTTCTACGTGTAAGTATCTGCAGTGATGAAAAAGGTCCATATCAATGGACCTTTTTTTATTGCCTCAACCACAATTCGATGTGATTCAACATGCTCATGAGTTCTTCAGCATTCTCCTGAGCAGCAGCCAGCTTCACATTCAGTCTTCCCACGGTCGTCATGTCATCTGTTTGCGTGAGCTCGACTCGTGCACTGTCAAAACGCAGGCTGAGCTCCTCAAAAAAACCTCCCATCCAGACACCCAATAATTCCATCCGCCTGAAGAGAGCCATTACGTCGGCCTCATACTCCCTTGCCTTGATCAGAGGATCAGCGCTGGAATACTCGATATCCCAGAGAGGGGTCGTGTCATCTTCCCTGAACAGCTCTGGGGCCACGCTCGGTTGTGCATGACATTCACAGGTGCGATAACCCATTGCCCTGGTGAATATCGATTTCAGCCCAAAGGAATGCTCGCATACGTCTTGAACGATCTTCTCGACTGGAATCATGTCCCCCTTACCCGCAAAAAACAGGTTACCCAAACCGTAAACCAAGCCCTGGATGGTCCGAGGAACAGAGGCGTTCCAGATCGGCGAGCGAACCAGGCTGAAGTTGCCAAGATCCACCCCGTCGATCGGCTCGCGTCGAGACGTCCGAGCAGTGAACGCTAAAACCTCTTCCCTGAATGTCACCAGTGCCCCTATATAAGCAGCGGCGCAATCCCTCAGGTCTGCAACGCGCTTCCACAGCCCTTGCAGATTTCGCTCATCCCAAGTGACATGATTCAGACGCGAGTCGTAGGGTAAACCTGTCCGCTGATGACCGCTTTTTGCTCGCCGAACAAAGAGCAGATTGACTTTGTCATGTGTCGAAACGACCGTAGAGAGGAAAAAGGTATAACGATCCAGTGTGCGACGCTGACCACTGACAAACGTGTAGACAGCCATATGCATACCCCCTTGAAGCGGAGGATGTCTGACCCACCCTCCGGCTGTGTATTTACAGCGTCAGTGACTTCAAATAGTTGATGTCCTGTTTAATCTCGGCAATCGCAAACTCGACCCGAGCCTCGACAGGTTCCGCCTCATTCTCGGTAAACTTGCGGGACAGGCTCTCAAAGTAAACGAGCAAAGCGGAGAATTCAGCCACATAGCCCGAGCGTTCCTCATCGACTTTATCCAGTGCTTCCAACAATTTGATTTTTCCATCAGCACGTTCGACATCACTGCTACATTTTCTCGCTTGATCCTTCAGCTCGGTCAATCTCTTGTTGAGCCTGTCCAGCTCCTCGGTCATATTTATATAGGAGACGGTCGTACCGATACTCTCGATTAAACTTTTCAACGTATCGATGGCAAGCATGGCAACTTCAACTTGCGGTGGAGTCATTCCCAGCTCCATCACTTTATCCTTCGACAATTCCACTTGTTTGCCAAATTTTTCGATTCCTACCTTGGCGAGCAATTCAATGCCATCAGACACCGACTTAATCTTTGGCTCCAACTCATCCCGCTGCTTTTCCAGGACAGCCTGACGTTCTTCGGCATACTTGCGCTCAACGTGCACCTCCTTCGCCAACTGCGCCGAATCATCCCGACTGTAGGGCCCCAGCAGCTTTTTATTGAGGCTCTTCAGTTTGTCGAATTGCCCAGTGAGCTGGTCAGATAATTTCTTCAACTCCTTTTGCATATCTGTACGAACTTCGTCGGCATCGGCGGGCGATTCAACTTCCTCCTGCAACCCCCCCAACTTCTTTTGTGATTGTTGCAGATGAATAATCGTCGTATCACTGATCACCCGCAAGTTGGCCGTAGCCTGGCTTGCAGCGAGCGCCAGCCCTTGGATTTTTTCAACGCTGCCCTTTTGATAACTCCAGCGTTCGAACAGCATCTGCGCGGTAATATTGGCATCCTGGATTTGAGCGTTAGCGGCACGCAACTTAACAACATTGAAAATTGGAGTATCCGACGCAGTAAACGACCTGAACATTCTCATACCCTCTATACCCAGCAACTGGCCGGACTCATACTCTTTATCCGCCTCTGCAAATACACCCAGCAGTTGATCCGCACTGTTTTTTATTTGATTCCAAGGCTCGACGATACTCAGCACTTGATTTTTAAATTGCCTCAGCGACAACGCATTATCGAGTAGATCTGCATCCTCTTTCGAAGCCTCGATATAGAGCGCCAGCGAATTCCACACCAACATAAGATTTTGCGTCGCAACTTCAGCCTCAATGGTCACATCCCTGAGCTCCTGAAGATCAGTGCGTATTCGGTTCAATGAGCTCAGCGTCTTGTTTTTGCTGAGCATTTGCAGATTGTCGTGCTGCTGAGCTTCTTTCAGGGCATTTCGTTGCTTGCGAATTTCTTCGGCTTTAACGCCAGTGTAAATACCGAGAACCAACCCCGCGATATTGAGAGACGCTGCCGCCATGATCGCGTCCTGGACCATCTTGTCATACTGCTGGCTGACCTGCTCAATCTCCTCCGAGCGCTCATCAATTTTCTGTTGAAGTTCCTTGATATCGCTTTGATAAGTATTCTCCGACACGGCTTTCAATCGCAGTTTGATATGCGGCAACACCTCTTCGCGCATCGCGGATCCAAACCTGTCGATTTCATACCTCACCGACGTCGCCTTGGCATGGGCACTCTGTACTTTGCTTAGCATTTCATCAAGATAGCTTCTTAACTCATGTAGATCGCCCGCAGACAAATCGAGGGTAGGAAGCCCTGGATTCAGGAATTTCTGCTGGAGATACTTCTCCGGGGTATCGATACCGTGCTCTTCCAGGTAGCTCGATATTTTTTGGTCCTCGTAGATCTCGACGATTCCATTGCCAATCCGCAGAATGCTGCCAGCAAAGATCTTCAGATCAGTGCCCGTCATCATTATTTTTTCCCGCAGTGGCGACCAACTCCTGGCATGATCATAGGTTTTCCTGAACGTCAACTGGAAGTCACGGGCGGTCAGCCCCGGACTGCCAGTATCCCCTTGGCCATAGTCCAGATACACAATGACATCGTCAATTTCCACGGGAAGCGACAACCCAAGAACTTCATACTTTCGCAAACTGACTATTTGCTCTTTAGTCAGCTGAAAGCCCGGCTCTCGATTGTATTCTTCGCCATCACCAACTGAAGCATCCACAAATAGCTTTGGCGCCAAGACTGCCGCATAAAGTATTTT
The DNA here is from genome assembly GCF_949767245.1 of Pseudomonas sp. IT-P176. Taxonomy (NCBI): domain Bacteria; kingdom Pseudomonadati; phylum Pseudomonadota; class Gammaproteobacteria; order Pseudomonadales; family Pseudomonadaceae; genus Pseudomonas; species Pseudomonas sp. IT-P176. Next base: position 9,830 of record NZ_CATKPN010000070.1, on the reverse strand, counting down.
ATCATCCATCACTGAACTCCATTTCAGTGCCCCTACGGGCAGAATCAAATATCCTATTGTTGGCACCACTAATCTGTCATAAACCCAATAAAGATTTACCCGGGGTGCCCACCAACATTAGTACCCAACCAAGCAAACTTCCACAGAGCAAATGTTAAAAATAAACTCAACAACTGTTAGTTCAGCACACAAAACACAACACCCTAGGCAACACTTGTTGTTCGCGCACAGAAACGCCACCCTCAAACTTAGTTTGGTGGCGCCGTCTTATACAATAAAAATCTTATCCCCAGAGCTCAGGCGCTAAATTTGAACACTTACAACTCGATTAGTTGAGATAAGCGCACTTGATAGGCGTCCGCCATCTCGCGGATTTTTGGATGATCTGCGCCGAGCAGCGATGCACTGCTGACCCGCAGGAAGTTCACATTGCCACCGACCAAGGCTTTCCTGAGCCACACGAGCGCTTCATCGACGTGACCGTCCTGCGCCAGCAATGTTGCATGGCTGAATTGCCCGCGAAAATCGCCACCTTCGGCTGACCGCCGATACCAGGCGCGCGCCGCTGACGGATCGGCGGTGCAGGCCAGTCCTTGTTCAAGATAGCGCCCCAGCAGGTTCATTGATTTGGCGTGACCGGCGTCAGCAGCGCGCCGATACAGGTTCAACGCCTGGACCTGATCCTCAGCCACTCCGCGCCCGGTTGCCAGCAGATTGGCATAGTTGTACAGCGCCCAGTCCAGGCCCGCATCGGCGGCGATTGCATAGTGCCGTGCGGCAGCCGAAGCATCCGCCACACAACCCCAACCATGCTCATGGCAACGGCCGAGCATGTTGCGCGCCATCAGGTGTCCGCCCCGGGCTGCGATTTCGAACCAGCGCACGGCCAGTGCCTGGTCCTTGGCAATGCCTCGCCCTTCCAGCAGGATCTGCCCCAGCAGCGCCTGGCCGTCGATGCTCTCGGACTTGGCCGCCAGGACAATCGCCTGGGCCGCGCGGGCCGGGCTTTCGCCGAGCATGGCGCGCAGTTGCTCGCCGTTCAGGACTTCTTCACGGCGCAATCGAAAGTCCACGGCTCAGACCTCGACCCAGCGACGCAGCAGGTTGTGGTAGGTTCCGGTCAGGCGGATCAACGACGGGTGATCTGGCATGTCCTGGGTCAGTTGCTGGATCGCTTCATCCATCTCGAACAGCAAGGCGCGCTGGCTGTCCTCGCGCACCAGGCTTTGGGTCCAGAAGAACGACGCGTACCGCGTGCCGCGCGTGACCGCATTGACCTTGTGCAGGCTGGTGCCCGGGTACAACACCAGATCGCCGGCCGGTAACTTCACGCGTTGGGTGCCGAAGGTGTCCTGGATTTCCAGCTCGCCACCGTCGTATTCGTCCGGGTCACTGAAGAACAGGGTCGACGACAGGTCGGTGCGCACGCGTTCGACACTGCCCTTGGGTTGGCGCACGGCGTTGTCGATATGAAAGTCGAAACTGCCACCGGCGGTGTAGCAGTTGAGCAAGGGCGGGAAGACCTTGTGCGGCAACGCGGCGGACATGAAGCGCGGGTGCTTCCACAGTCGGTCGAGCATCGCCGCGCCGATTTCCTGGGCCAGCGGGTGGCCTTCTGGCAGTTGCAGGTTGTGCTTGGCCTTGGCCGATTGGAACCCGGCGGTGATCTTGCCATCGGCCCAATCAGCCTGCTGCAGCGCCTCGCGGATGCGCTGCACCTCTTCACGGGAGAACAAGCCGGGAATATGCAGCAGCATGGGGGCGACACCTGAAAGTCAAAGGATCGCAATGGTATTGATTCTTATTGACTATGTAAAACCGGCGTGACGAACGAGAACGTAAAAACCGTAAGGATAAATTGTAAAGAATGTAAATTAAATGCAAATGGCAATATTTCGCAATTGATACAAATACGTGTTTACCCTATATTCCGCGGCCTCAAATCCTTGGGGAGGGGAATTCACCATGTCACGCCAGCCACAACAATCACCGGTCAGCTCACCACGTTTGCTCGCGTCTGCAATTGGCGTGGCGATTACCGCCAGCTCCGCCGGACACATGGTTTTCGCCGCAGAAAAGACTGACGCGAAAACCTCCGGCAATGCGATCGCACTGGACGCTACCAGCGTGACCGGTGAAGCTTCGGATGCGACCTCCTACCAGGTTGAAAAGGCCTCTTCGCCCAAGTACACCGCGCCGCTGATTGACACCCCACGCTCCGTGACCGTGATTCCGCAACAGGTCCTCAAGGACACTGGCGCCCTGAACATGCAGGATGCGCTGCGCACCGTGCCAGGCATCACCTTCGGTGCCGGTGAAGGGGGCAACCCGCAAGGCGACCGCCCATTCATCCGTGGTTTCGATGCCCAAGGCGACACCTACCTGGACGGCGTGCGCGACACTGGCTCGCAAAGCCGTGAAATCTTCGCCGTGGAGTCGATCGAAGTCAGCAAGGGCCCGAACTCCGCCATCGGCGGTCGCGGCGCCGCTGGCGGCACCATCAACCTGGTGAGCAAAAAAGCCCACCTGGGCGATTCGCTCGACGGTGGTTTCACCTGGGGCTCCGACCAGACCCAACGCTACACCCTGGACGGTAACTACCAGTTCAACGATAACGCCGCTGGCCGCCTGAACCTGATGAGCCACGAAAGCAACGTGGCCGGTCGCGACAGTGTCGACTACGACCGTTGGGGCGTCGCACCATCCCTGGTGTTCGGCCTGGGTACCGACACCCGCGTCAACCTTGACTACTACCACCTGGAAAGCAACGACACTCCGGATTCGGGCATTCCCTACAGCATGCCGGCGTCAGGTCTTTCGGCCGACCGCAACAAGGGCAACCCGGATAAGCCGACCACCGGTGGCGGCAGTGACAGCAACTTCTACGGCCTGACCGACCGCGACTTCCGCAAGACCCGTACCGATACCGCGACCTTCGCCATCGAGCACGACCTGAACGACGCGCTGACCGTCAAGAACACCCTGCGCCACGGCAGCAGCATGCAGGACTACATCCTGACCCAGCCGGACGACAGCAAGGGCAACGTCAACAACGGCACCGTGTGGCGCCGCGCCAACACCCGTGTCAGCAACACCGACACCACCACCAACCAGACCGACCTGTTCGGCGACGTGTACATCGCCGGCTTCAAGAACAGCTTCTCCACCGGCATCGAGTTCAGCCGTGAAGAAAGCGAGAAGTCTTCGTACAACGTCAACACCAACACCGGGCTGAGCACCAGCAAGTGCAACCCGTCGCTGATCGGTGCTTCCAGCGGCTACAACTGCACCTCGCTGTCCAACCCGACACCGAGCGACCCATGGAACGGCGCGATCTCGCGTAACTACGCCGGCACCGATACCAAAGCCGACACCCGCGCCATCTACGTGTTCGACACCCTCGAACTGTCGCAGCAATGGCTGGTGAACATGGGCCTGCGTTACGACCATTTCGATACCAAGTACCGCACCTACGATGGTGCCGGTGCGACTGTCGTGAACAAAGGCATCGAAGCCAAGGGCGAGGACACCAGCGAGTTCATCACCGGTCAGTTCGGTGTGGTCTACAAGCCGGCGGAAAACGGCAGCATCTACGCTTCCTACGCCACTTCCGCGACGCCACCGGGCAACTACGTCGGTGAAGGCATGGAAGGCAACTCGCTGGCAGGTACCCCTGACCGTGCGGGCAACCAGCTCAAGAGCGACATGGAGCCGGAAACCACCAAGAACTACGAAATTGGTACCAAGTGGGACCTGCTGAACGATCGCCTGTCGTTGACCGCCGATATCTTCCGCACCGAGAAAGACAACGCCCGCGTCCAGGTCGATAGCACCACCTACGAAAACGCCGGCAAAACCCGGGTCCAGGGTCTCGAACTGTCGGCCAGCGGCAAGCTCACCGACAAATGGCAAGTCTTCGCCGGCTATGCCTACATGGACAGCGAGCAAGTCGACGGCGGCCCGCTCAGCGTGACCGACGGCAACGAGTTGCCGAACACCCCGAAAAACAGCGCCAGCGTCTGGACCACTTACCAGGTCACGCCGAAGCTGACGGTCGGTGGCGGTGCGTTCTACGTCGATGACGTATTCGGCAGCGTGGCCAACACCACCATGGTCGACTCCTACGTGCGTTACGACGCGATGGCTGCCTACAAGCTGAGCAAAAACGTCGACCTGCAACTCAACGTGCAGAACCTCACCGACGAGACCTACTACGACAAGGCGTTCTCGACCCATTTCGCCAACCAGGCGGCGGGCCGGACGGCATTGTTGAGCACCAACTTCCACTTCTAAAGGAAGCGTGCAGCCCAAGGCCCCGTTCATCTCGATGAGCGGGGCTTTTGTGCGTAAAGAACCAGGCTTACCGATAACACACGGCATAATGCGCGCCGTGAAATACATATTTGAACGAACAAGGCGGTCGACGTGTTGAAGAAAACCCTGTTCCAGCTGCACTGGTTCTTCGGTATCAGCGCGGGGCTGGTCCTGGCGCTGATGGGCTTTACCGGGGCCACGGTGTCGTTTCAGGACGAGATCCTGCGCGCACTCAACCCCCAGGTGCTGCAGGTGGAAAAACTTCCTGCCGGGGTGTTGCCACCCGCCGACCTGGTGGCCAGGGTCGAAGCCAGCGAGGGCAAAAAAGTCTCGATGCTCTGGGTCGACATCGACAACGGTTATGCCGCGCGCCTGTTCTTCACCCCACCGCCGGGCGAACGACGCGGGCAGATGCGCTACGTCAATCCCTACACCGGCGAGCTCATGGGCGAGGTGGTTGGCCAGGACTTTTTTGGCTTGATGCTGCAACTGCACCGCTTTCTCGCCATGGGTGATCTCGGTCGACAAATCACCGGTGCCTGTACCCTGATCCTGGTGTTTTTCTGCCTTTCCGGGCTGTACTTGCGCTGGCCACGCCAGTGGCGCAGCTGGCGCGCCTGGCTGACCCTGGACTGGCGCAAAAAAGGCCGGGCCTTCAACTGGGACCTGCACTCGGTGGCCGGCACCTGGTGCCTGCTGGCGTACCTGCTGGCCGCGCTGACCGGGCTGACCTGGTCCTACGAGTGGTATAGCAAGGGCGTGACCAAACTACTCTCCGACGGACCGCAAATGGAGCGTGTACGCCAGCCGCGCGGTGGGCCGCCCCCAACCGGTCCGGCGCTGGTGGTCGACTACAACGCAGTCTGGAGCAGCATCTACAGCGTTGCAGGCCCGGACCTGAGCGCGTACAACGTGCGCCTGCCGCCGGTGGCCGGCCAGCAGGCCACGGTCTACTACCTGTTGAAGACCTCGCCCCATGACCGCGCGCTGAACCAGATCAGCCTCGACCCGGCCACCGGGATCATCAAGCGCCATGACCGCTACAGCGACAAGAGCCTCAATGCGCAATTGCTGACCAGCATCTACGCGCTGCACGTTGGCAGTTACTTCGGGCTCGCCGGGCGCATCGTGCTGATGGTCACATCCCTGCTGATGCCGCTGTTTTTCATCACCGGCTGGTTGCTGTACCTCGATCGACGACGCAAGAAACGCCAGGTCCAGCAAGCTCGCAAAGACCTCGCGCCAGCCACCGGCGATGCCCCGGCCTGGCTGATCGGGTTTGCCAGCCAGAGCGGTTTTGCCGAGCAACTGGCCTGGCAGACCGCCAGCCAACTGCAGGCCGCCGGCTTGCCGGTCAAGGTCCAGCCGTTGGCCGATCTGAGTGAACAGGACCTGCGCGACTCAAGCAACGCGCTGTTTGTGGTCAGTACCTTTGGCGACGGGGAAGCACCGGACAGTGCCCGTGGTTTCGAGCGCAAGGTGCTGGGCCGGGCGGCGAGCCTGTCCAGCCTCAACTATGCGGTGCTGGGGCTGGGCGACCGGCAATACCAGCACTTCTGTGGCTTCGCCCGGCGCTTGCATGGCTGGCTGGCTGAGCACGGCGGCACCACCCTGTTTGCCCCGGTGGAAGTCGACAGTGCCGACCCCTACGCCTTGAGTCATTGGCAGCAGCAACTCGGCCAACTGACCGGCCACGCCCCGGTCACCACCTGGCAAGCCCCCAGCTACAACCATTGGACCTTGAGCAAACGTGAGCTGTTGAACCCCGACAGCAGCGGTGGCGAAGTGTATTTACTCGGCCTGACCGCCCCTGACACCAGCAGTTGGCTGGCCGGCGACCTGGTGGAAGTGCTGCCACGCAACTGCCCGTGGGCGGTCGAGCACTTCCTTGAGGGGCTGGGTATCCCGGGCGAGACGGCGGTACAGCTCGATGGTTTGCTCGAGACCCTCGAGCAGGCCTTGGCCAGCCGCCAGTTACCGGACAATCGCACACACCTGGTCGGCTTGCATGCCCAGGCCCTGGTGGACGCCTTGGTACCCCTGGCGATGCGTGAATACTCGATTGCCTCGATTGCCGCCGACGGCGTGCTCGAGTTGATCGTGCGCCAGGAGCGTCGCCCCGACGGCAGCCTGGGCATCGGCTCTGGCTGGCTGACCGAACACGCGACCGTCGGTTCGGCGATCAGCCTGCGGGTGCGGCGCAACAGCGGCTTCCATCTGCCGGCCGCCCCGGTACCGATGATCCTGCTCGGCAACGGCACCGGCCTGGCCGGCCTGCGCAGCCTGCTCAAGGCCCGCATCGCCGACGGCCAGACCCGCAACTGGTTGCTGTTTGGCGAACGTAATCGCGCGCATGACTACCTATGCCGCGACGAGCTGGAAAGTTGCTTGATCGAGGGCGACCTGGAACGCCTGGACCTGGCGTTCTCACGGGACCAGGCCGAGAAAATCTACGTTCAGGATCGCCTGCGCGAACACGCCAGCGTGCTCAAGCAATGGCTGGCCGATGGCGCCGTGATCTACATCTGCGGCAGTCTGCAAGGGATGGCTTCAGGGGTGGACCAGGTGCTCAACGAGGTGTTGGGCGCCGAGGTGGTGTTGCAGTTGATCGAGCAAGGGCGTTATCGCCGCGACGTTTACTGACCTTGGCCGGACGCAGCCAAAGGCGCGTCCGGCGCCCTAAAAATTCATTCTTCATCCGCACCAAAAGCGGTGTGATTCCTCTCGAACTCCGACCACTCTCCAAGGCGCTCAGCCCTTACTCGAAGACCAACAAGCACCTCGGCGAGCAATTCACACGCCAGCAACAGCGTAGAGAACCTCGACACGGCTGTGATCGTAGAGAGTCGCTTTATCATCGTGCGAAAAAAATACTGAATCCGATACAGGAAGTCCCCAAGGTTTAACAACGCCGAGGACGTAGAAGCATAGATTCGTGCCAACCGGTCCAGCTCGGCTTTCCTATTCAAGTCATCCTCAATGACGCTTTCCCACAACTCGGCAAGGAAAGTCGCCCGCTCCCCACAGAGGAACCAGGTTTCACATATGCTCTGTGGCGCTTGCGTGGAAGGAAGAGAAAGTTCAGACGCTCTCGTCTTCAAGATCGGGGCAAACAGCTTGTGGATATCCTGCCGAAGCGAACTCACTTCAGCTGAGAATTCCTCCACAAATGACAGCGCATTGGCATACTCTCTCGACAACTGATCTGTGACACCGACAACTTGGTACTTACGGCAAATGCTTTTGTCAGTGTCGGTAAAATCGAACGAATCGCACAACATCGAGTTCAACAGTAAGCGCCGGTCCTTCGGAGCGTGAAGCAAGGCTCGACGACAGGCCCCGTGAAATACTTCGCCCCTGTTGACACACCCTAGAATGTCTTCACTTAAAGCACCCGCCTGACGCATCAAATAACGACACCGATCGAGATTCGTTTTCGCTGCCTCACTGAGATCGTTGGCGTACAGCGCCAACACCGGCGCGAACTCCGGTCGATGGGTTACGACATCCCCACACCCTACCTGCAATAAAAACTTATAGTACTTTCGAACAACGATGTAATCTTCGGCACCCAATAAAAGCACATCCATGGCTGATACCCCAGTAAATGAACGCAAGAAAAAATCGCGTGCCATTAACCCTTGCACGCGACTTTTCGGGGTGTTTAGTTAACTGCAGTTACAGATAGGTTACCGGATCGAGAAACCTGACAAAGGTGCTCGCCTCTTGCATGAATCCAGCAACCTGATCCTGTAGGCCACTGGCCTGGTAGTCCGCCAGGCTCACCAGGAATCGGCTGACTACGGCAGCCGCAACCGCATACTCCTCGACATACAGTTTTCGCTGATCATCCATCGCATGAAAGGCTTTGATCAACTCCACTTTATCGTTGATGTTTCGCCCCTTTCGACTTTCAACGGCTATTTCTTGATAAATCTCCTCGACAGTCACCCGCAGCGTGTGACTTTCCTTAATCATCGATACAAACGAAATACTTTTGACCACTCCTTCCAAATCCTGTTTCAGCTTCTCGACCGCGGCCATCACCAATTGCACCTGAGGCGGAGTTGCGCCAAGCTCCTTTACTTTATCCAGAGTGAGCTCCACAGACTTAAAGGCCTCTGAAAGCCCAATTTTATTGAGCTCATCCACCGCATCTGAAATAGTTTTCAACTTCTTTTCAGGCTCAACCAACTTGCCGTTCAGACGCACAAGTACAGCTGCATGATCAACTAAATCCGTCTGGAGCGCGGCCATGAAGCCCGCGGTCATACCTTGATCAAACGGCACGCTGATCGCGGCCCTGCGTTCAATCACTTTGTTTGACATGCGAGAGGCCGCTTCATGCGCTTGCGCCAATAACTCAACCTGCTCGCTGTGGATATCTTCAACCTCATCGGATCCTTCGGCCAATTCTTGATTGAGCGCGGCCAACTGGGCGATTCGGGATTTAAGATCAAGTTTTGTCGTCAAGGCTGACTCTGCCAGATCACGTAAGCTGCCGCTGACCGCACCCTGCACGCCCTCAAACACGTCACTCACTGTGGGTAAATAGTTGCTCTTGAGGAAATACATCCTGGCTTTGACAGCCTCATCGCGCAACTGCTTACTGCAATCACGCAGGATATCAACCTTCAACTCTGGATAGGTTTGAGTTTGCACCAGCGTTTTCATGCTCTTCGCTCCTTGAATACCATATCCAGCCTTAAACTCTTCGTCGGCCTCCTTGAACAGTGCCACCAGTGCATCAGCGTTCTGATGAATTTCGACCCACGGTGCCGCCACCAATCTGAACTGAGTCATGAACTGCCTCAGTTTGACAGCGTCCTCCATTTTCGAGATCTCCTTGGCGGACTGACTCGTATAGTTATGAATCACGTTCCAGACATGAATCAGATTTTTTGTCGCCACGTCGGCCTCGACCGCAACGACAGTCAGATTCTGCATATCTGATCTGACCCGTTGAAGTGAACCCAAGGTTTTATTCATGTTGGAAAGCTGCTTGATTGCGTCATCCTGCTCTTCGCCCAGGTTATTGCGCTCGGCACGGGTATTTTCAGCTTCAACGCCGTAATAAATCGCAACACCCAACCCAATGAGAGAAAAGCTCGAGGCTGCCGTCAACGATTGACTGACCAACGCCTTGTATTGAGCGTTCAACTCATCGATACGGCTCGCACGCCGATCAATCCCCTTGTTCAGCACTTCAATATCAGAAGCGTAGGTATTATTTGAGATGAAGGCTGTTAACAACTTTATGCGAGGCGTTACTTCTTCACGTAGTTCTACTGCAAAATTATCCAGATCATTTTTTATGCTGACGACATCGTCCAGGTACTCCTTGATTTGGCCGGCAATCAAGTCCAGCACATCACCTACATCAGATGCGATCTCGTTATCCAGTAGCAACCCGGGGAACTCGCTCCCTGCCTTGAGCTCCCACTCCCGCAATTGCTCATAGGTCGAAATATTTTGGGCTTCCAACCTGTTGACAGCCCGCACATCACTGTAGATTT
>NZ_CATKPN010000069.1:0-15675 GCF_949767245.1 Pseudomonas sp. IT-P176 | reverse complement strand
CGCTTAATCCAACACCCCAGAGGCCCAGAGGTCAGTACACAAGCAGGTTCTTTCTCCACAGGTGCAACGTCGCACCACAGCTGTGTAGATACCTATGCCTATCGCGGGCAAGCCCGCCCTTACCACTCAACAGGCCGAGCCCGCCTGCAGCTGCATGACCCGCCGTAAGGGCGGAACCCTAAGCCGCCATAACCGCAGCACCGGATATACCCACAAACCCAGGATCAAAAGATCGCAGCTATCGACGGTGAATGCCCGTCAGCCGATATGCAGCGCACGCAGGTCGAGGCGGCCATCCTTGAGGGGTGGGCACCAGTAGTAACCACCGGTGATCGGCCGGCTCATGCGGTACAGGCCATCGGCGATCCCGTCTTCCAGGCCACTCATGCGGCGCAACTGGGCTTCGAAGGCATTGAATGAATGACCGAAGGCCAGGAACATCAGGCCGGCACGCTCGCCTTCGATCCACGGCATCGAGCGACGGACGATGAACGCCTCTGGGGTGAAGCTTTCCTGGGCGGTGCGTTTGACGTGGGCGGAAATCGGCGCGTCGTCGAGCTCTTCGTTATCGCTTTTACGCCGGCCCATGATGTTGTCCTGCTCATGGGACGCCAATGCATTGAAGCCGCTGAGGTCATGCTGCCACTGCTGGATCGCGGCAAAACTGCCACCCACCTGGCCATCCTCGCCCTCAGCCACCAGTGCGGCCGCCACGGCGGCATCATCGTGGGGGTTTTCGGTGCCGTCTTCGTAGCCGGTCAGGTCGTGGCCGGTCATGTGGCGGAAGGTTTCGTTCATCTGCACCAGGCGCAGGGCCGGGGCCAGCGCCGCCTCGATAGCGCGGCTGCGGTTGAGCAGTTCGCCGCGGTCTTCACCGTGCAGCCAGAGCCACAGCGCGTGCTGGGTCGACGGGTTGTCGACGCCCACGCCGATCATCGCCGGGAACGGCCGCAGCCCAGGCACTTTGGCCTCCAGGGCGTTGACCAGCGACTTGCCAAACCCAACCACCGCCGTCTTCCCGTCAACCCACTGCATCAGTTGGTCGAGCGCCGCCGGCAATGCCTCAACGGCCTGCAGCGCAAAAAACAGATGCCGCGCCTGAGGCGGGACGGGAGTGGCGAGGATGCCCGGCTGGTAGTAACTCATGAGAACTCCTTTAGAAAGGCAGGAATTCTACCCGCCACGCGGGGGTTTGTGTGAGGGCAAGGGTTAATGTGCCTGCGCCTCACCCCGGTACGCACTCGGGCTCTGCCCGGTCCAGCGCTTGAAGGCACGCCGGAAACTGCGCACATCGCTGTAGCCGACTTCTTCGGTGATGCGCTCGATGGACATCTCGGGGTTGGCCAACAGGCTCATGGTGCGCGCCTGGCGTACTTGCTCCAGCAGGGCCTCGAAGGTCAGGGCATGTTCGGTCAGGCGACGGCGCAGGGTGCGGCCGCTCATGTTCAGGTCGCCAGCGATTTTCTCGATGTGGCTGCCCTGGGTCAGGTCGCGGGAGATGGCCCGCTCCACTGCTTGAATCAGGTCGAGCTTCTGGTGCACCTCGGCCCCTTCCAGCTCCAGCAGCTTGACCGCCTGGCGCAGCGCCAGGGAATGGTGGTTGGGCAGGCGCACGTCGAGCCAGCGAGCTTCCAGCACCAGGCGGTTGTGCAGGCAGCCAAAGCGCACATCCGTGCCCAGCAGGCGGTGATATTCGGCCAGATAGTCGGGGGCTGCGTGGACGAACTCCACCCGCACACAGCTGAAATCGACACCCACCAGCGCTCGGCCGTAGACCAGCAGGCTGGCAAAGAACTCTTCCACGGCGAACATCTGCACGTCGGCGAACGGCAGGCGACACTCGGCGTCGACAAACACCTGGGTGGCCACTTCGCGGACGCTGGAGACCACGATCCCGCCCGAGGTGTGCTGGTGGCGCATACCCAGCTCGAATGCGTCACGCAGGGTCTTGCACAGCGACAACACATGCCCCAGCAACCCCAGGGTGCCCAGCACGTTCTGGTTGCCCACCCACAGCCCGAGCCCCTGGTTGGGGATGACCTTGAGTGCGCGCTGGATCATCGCCACGGCCTGGCGGTAGGAAATACGTTGTGCCGGGTCTTGCAGGTCCTCGAGGGAAAACCCCAGGCCACGGCACAGGCTGTGGGGGTCGATGCCGTTGGCACTGGCCACTTCGGCCAGGGTCTGCAGCAGGAACGGTGACACCAGCGCCATTTCGTAGTGGGGATCGATGACTTTGATGGGCATGGCGACTGGCTTCCGGTCAGGTTCAGTTGTTATTTTTGTAACCGATTATGTCGCAGAACGTTAGCACGCCTGGCCGCCTGACCGCCAACCCGCAACCAACCTCGCCGGCCAGGCGCCACGGCAGGCCACAGGCTGGCCGCAGAAGTCCCCTCTGTGTCCGCCAATACCCTGCCCTGTCGGGCGCTGAGGGCTTATTTCTATGTTGCGGCCAGCGTCAAGGCCGGCGATGCGCCCCCAGACAATAATAAGAGTTAAAAAAATGAATCCGACCCGTGTCTCCCCTCCCCTGCGCCTGGCGATAAGCCTGGCCCTGCTGTCGAGTGTCTGCCTGTCGGCACAGGCCACCGAATCCGGTGTCGACAACATCGGCCCGGGCACCGATGGCTTCTTCATGCTGCCATTGGACGTCAACAGCCTTCCGGACAACATGGTTGCGTTCAACCTCTACTACAACTTCTACAAGGCCAGGAAGCTCAATATCAGCTCCCTGGGTGGCAAGGTGCCGGGGGTCGAGATCACCTCCGAAGCGGTGATTCCGCGCCTGGACTACTTGACCCCGCTGCGGATCGCCGGTGGTCGCCTGGGTTTCTACGCAGCCCAGCCCTGGATCAAGCAGCGCGTGCAGGCCTTCGGCCTGGAGGATGACCGCGAAAGCATGGGCGACACCACCGTGGCCCCGATCATTTTGTGGGACATGGGGAAAAACCTGACCTTGGGTGCGGCACTGGAGATCACCATTCCTACCGGCGAATACGACGCCACGCGACTGGCCAACACCAGCAACAACTTCTACACCTACAAACCGCTGTTTTCCTTCACCTGGTTGCCGACCGAGCGGACCGAGCTGTCACTCAAGACCACCTACAGCTTCAACGAAGAGAACCACGACACCGATTACCGCTCAGGGCAGATTTTCCACTTCGACTATTCCGCCAGCTACAAAGTGACCGACAACCTCAACCTCGGCCTCAACGGTTATTACCTCAAGCAGACCACCGACGATAAACAATACGGCAAGACCGTGCAGTTCAACGGCCAGGACGTCAATGACGGGGTGCGTGGCGAGGTGTTCGCCATTGGTCCGGCGATGTATCTGACCTTTCTCAAGTACGCGAGTGCCGAGTTGCGCTGGGCCAAGGAATTCGACGTGGAAAACCGTCCAGAAGGCCAGATGCTGTGGGCCAAAGTCACCATTCCCTACGCGTTCTGACAACGCGCCTCACGCCCGGCGTGCCACGGCCAGCGGAGCGCGAGGTGCGCCCAGGGCGTTGAGCAGGCAGTGCATCGCCTCCTCCCGGCTGCGCTCGAAGCGATATCGCGACTCGATGTACAGCGCCAATTGCAACGCTACCGGTTCGTCCAGGGGCAACGGCGCCTGCTGCATACCCAGGGCCGTGGCGACCCGGCTCGGCAGGCTCAGGCCGAACGGCTGGCGGTCGGCGATCAACTTCGCCGCCAGGGTGCTCTGGGTGCTTACGGCGATGTTGCGCCGCAGGCTTTTCAGGCCCAGGTGCAGATCCACCGGGCTCAGCCCGTCGCGCCGGCTGGAGACCTGGATCTGCGGTTGCGCCAGGTAAGCCTGCAGGGTGCGCGGCGGCTCTCGCAGCGCCTCGCCATAGGCGAACACATAGTGATCGACCGGCAGCACCTGCTTGTGCAAGCCGGCCAGGCCCGCCAGGGGTTGGTCGAGATCGATCAGGATGTCCAGTTTGCCCGCTGCCAGTTCCTGCAGGGCGTCCCGGCGTCGCGGCTGGAAATACCGCACCTGCCAATCGGCATGCGGGGCCTGGAGCAAGGCTTCGAGCAACACCGGCTGCAGGCAGTCCAGGCAACTGATGCGCAGCAGCGGATCGCTTTGCCGCGCGGCCGGGATCATCCGCAAGCCATCGCGCAGGCACTCCAGCGCGGCGCGCACGTAATCGGCCAGGCGGTGTGCCACCAGGGTCGGCGTCACCCCCAGGCGGCTCTTGATGAACAGCGGGTCGCCACACAGGTCACGCAGGCGACGCAGCGCGTTGCTCATCGCCGGTTGCGACAGGCTCATGACTTCGGCAGCGCGGGTAACGCTGCGTTGCTGGTAGATAGCATCGAAGGCGAGCAGGAGGTTGAGGTCGAGCTGGCGTAAATCAAGCATGGTCTTGCTCCGGCAAATCGCTTAACGTCGGGCAGCCTAACCAGTGAACCGGAACATGCTGTGAGCCCTAAATGACAAAAAGCGATCAGCCGACAGCCAACGCGTTCTACGCCCCCAGCCTGCTGCCGGCCATCGAAGAACTGCTGGCCCGGGGAGTGGCGCGCGAACAGATCGAGGCCTTGTTTCGCCGTACGCTGTTTGAACTGCGCACTCCGTTTACGCGGATCCCGCTGTTTCTGTCCCGGCGCTTCTGGGCCTTTGCCCAGGCCACGACCGCCGACCCGCTGCTGGGGCTGGCGGCCGGGCGGCGCTTCGTGTCCACCTCGACCAACGGCCTGACCTACCTGTTTGATGTGGCCGCATCGCTGGACAGCGCCTGCGCCTACTTCGTGCGTTTCTTCCCGTTTTTCAACGGCCATTTCCAGGCCCGGGTGGTGCGCAGCGAAGACTCGGTGCAACTGCACTTACTGGACTGCGGCAGCCTGCGCGCCACCGCCGCGATGACTGACTACATCCTCATCAGCATCTGCAGCATGCTGCGCCGCAAGGTGCTGGCGAGCGGGCTGGGGCAAGACCCGATCCTGGGGGTGGGCCTGGTGCACCCGGCTCCGGCCAGCCCCTCGGCTCACGAGCAGGCCTTCCGTGCTCCGGTGCAGTGGCGCCAGGCACACAACGTGATCCACCTCGAACCCCAGGTATTCGTGCAGGCGCTGACCCCGGGCAATCATCAACTGGAGGAGACACTGGTCGAACTGCTGGAGCAGACTCGGCGCAACAGCGAGCCGACCTTGCTCGAACTGGTCAGCGACCACCTGATCCGCGACTTGCCCGGCGCCCACTGGCAAGACTTCTGCACCTCCCAGCACCTGCTCGAACGCACCGCCGCCCGGCGCCTGAAAGCCCTGGGCTGGAGTTTTTCCGAGTTGCTGGACGAGTACCGCCGCTATCGCGCCGAAGACCTGCTGCAACACTCGCCGTTGGAGCTGGTGGAGATTTCCGACCAGCTCGGCTACAGCGATGTGCAAAGTTTCAACCGCGCTTGCCTGCGCTGGTTCGAATGCGCACCAGGGTCGTACCGATCACGCCACCAGGCATGACCGGTACGGGCAGGGTCAGGGTTTCAACGGCCATTCCTGGTCCAGGTCCGAGAGGCTTTTGCCGTCATCGGGGTGTTTCCAGGTCTGTGGTGGCGGGTTCTCTTCAGGGCTGGCTTCATCCTGATCTTCTTCGTCGTCGTTATCGCGGTATTGATCGTGTTGTTTGTCAGCGGCCATGGCACTCTCCTCCTGAGATGGGTTTCAAATTTCAGGATAGAACAAAGCCACGGCTTCGCTATATTGAGGGCAACGCTGGCTTGCGCGTCTGTCGCGCCAGGCGAAAAGCAAAAAACCTGCGAAGCGTGAGCCGCACAGGTTTTTTGTGAATCGCAGAAACAAAAAACCCCGATCTTTCGACCAGGGTCTTTGCTATCGACTCGAAACAGACATCGGCATGACCAATGTTTTGCTTCGTAGCACCAAGGCGTTCAGTGGGCCCTGGAGCAGATATGGCGCAGCGGACGGGACTCGAACCCGCGACCCCCGGCGTGACAGGCCGGTATTCTAACCGACTGAACTACCGCTGCGTATCGCTGTGGACTTGCGTCCAGTTAATTCGTCTGACTGTAAAGCTTCGAGGCTTTGCAATCTCAAACCGGGTAAACCCGATCTGGAAAATATGGCGCAGCGGACGGGACTCGAACCCGCGACCCCCGGCGTGACAGGCCGGTATTCTAACCGACTGAACTACCGCTGCGCGTCGGTGGAGGCTTTTCAGCTTCCATCTTGCTTTCGCAAGACTCTCAAGAAGTGGTGGGTGATGACGGGATCGAACCGCCGACATTCTGCTTGTAAGGCAGACGCTCTCCCAGCTGAGCTAATCACCCGTTTGCTTCTCCGAGGCCGCGAAATTTACGCAGATACCGAAGCTAAGTCAATACCCTGATTGAAGTTTTTTTCAAAAACAGCTGAAAGCCACAAGCGGCAAGCTCCAAGTCAAAGCAGTGGTGCGCAGGCAGTGACGCCTGCGACCGGCTTTTACTTGTCGCTGCCCTTCACTGCTCGTAGATCATCTTCTTGGTCATGCCGCCGTCGACCACGAACTCCTGGCCGGTGACAAACCCGGCATTGCGCGACAGCAGCCACGCTACCATCGCCGCGACATCTTCGACCGTACCTACCCTGCCCGCCGGATGCTGGGCATGATCGGCATCACTCAATGGTTCGGCACGTCGCGCCGACGGGTCGCGGGCATCGATCCAGCCAGGGCTGACCGCATTGACCCGGACTTCCGGGCCAAGGCTGATGGCCAGGGCGTGGGTCAAGGCCAGCAAGCCGCCCTTGCTCGCCGCGTAGGCCTCGGTGTCAGGTTCCGACTGCCCGGCCCGGGTCGAGGCCAGGTTGACGATGGCACCGTTGTGGGCCCGCAGATACGGCGCACAGTGCTTGGCCAACAACATGGGCCCACTGAGGTTGACCGCCAACACCCGATTCCAGTAGGCCAGGTCGAGGCTTTCCAGGGTGATATTGCGCGGGTCGGCAACCGCTGCGTTGCACACCAGGGCATCCAGGCGCCCAAACTGCCCCAGTACTTCGGCAACGCCCTGGGTCACTTGCTGCTCATCGGCAACGTCCATGGTGATGAACCAGGCATGCTCACCCAACGCCTTGGCAACCTTGGAACCACGCTCACGGTCGAGATCGGTCAGCACCACCTGCCAGCCTTCGCTGATCAACCAGGCGGCAATCCCCAGACCGATGCCGCGGGCAGCACCTGTGACCAGGGCAACCCGGCCATTGCTGCCGCTGGCAGGCGTTGCGATCTCGATCACAAGGCAGCCAGCCCGCGCGCCAGGTCCGCTTGCAGGTCGACCACATCTTCGAGGCCGACGGCAATCCGGATCAGGCTGTCACGAATACCCGCCGCCTCGCGCTCCTGCGGCGCCAGGCGCCCGTGGGAGGTGGTGCTTGGGTGGGTAATGGTGGTCTTGCTGTCACCCAGGTTGGCGGTGATCGAGATCAGCCGGGTGGCATCGATGAAGCGCCATGCGCCTTCTTTGCCGCCCTTGACCTCGAAGCTCACGACCGCGCCAAAGCCCTTCTGCTGGCGCTGGGCCAACTCGTGCTGCGGGTGGCTCTTGAGGCCGGCGTAATGCACTTTCTCGATGCCGTCCTGCTGCTCCAGCCATTCGGCCAGTTGCTGGGCGTTGGCACAGTGCGCCTTCATGCGCAGGCTCAAGGTTTCCAGGCCCTTGAGGAAGATCCAGGCGTTGAACGGGCTCAGGGTCGGCCCGGCTGTACGCAGGAAGCCGACGATTTCCTTCATCTGCTCGCTGCGCCCAGCCACCACGCCGCCCATGCACCGGCCCTGGCCGTCGATGAACTTGGTGGCCGAGTGCACCACGACGTCCGCGCCGAGCTTGAGCGGTTGCTGCAAGGCAGGCGTGCAGAAGCAGTTGTCGACTACCAGCATCGCGCCCTTGGCGTGCGCGACTTCGGACAATGCACTGATGTCCACCAGTTCGGCCAACGGATTGGACGGCGACTCGACGAACAGCAGCTTGGTGTTGGCCTTGATTGCCGCGTCCCAGCCGGACAGGTCCGCCAGGGGTACGTAGTCGACTTCGATGCCAAAGCGCTTGAAGTACTTCTCAAACAGGCTGATGGTCGAACCAAACACACTGCGCGACACCAGCACATGGTCGCCAGCACTGCACAGGCTCATCACCACCGCAAGAATTGCCGCCATGCCAGTGGCCGTGGCCACCGCCTGCTCAGCGCCTTCGAGGGCGGCAATGCGCTCCTCGAACGCCCGCACAGTGGGGTTGGTGTAGCGCGAGTAGACGTTGCCCGGCACTTCGCCAGCAAAGCGCGCCGCAGCATCGGCCGCGGTACGGAACACATAGCTGGAGGTGAAGAACATCGGGTCACCGTGTTCGCCCTCCGGCGTGCGGTGCTGGCCGGCACGTACGGCCAGGGTATCGAACGCTACGCCATCGAGGTCGCTGTCCAGCCGACCGGCATCCCAATCCTGACTCATGCTGTCACTCCTTGCCCTGCTCTTGTCATGAAGAGCCTGTAGTAGATACAAAACCGGCCCCTCAGGGCCGGTAGAAACTCAGTTGTTGTACAGATCGATGATCGCACTGACTGCCTGGGTCTTGACCTTGGAGGCGTCGTTACGCGCCTGCTCGATCTTGTTCAGGTAAGCCTCGTCGACGTCGCCGGTGACGTACTTGCCGTCGAACACTGCGCAATCGAACTTTTCGATCTTGATCTTGCCGCCGCCGACCGCTTCGATCAAGTCAGGCAGGTCCTGATAGATCAGCCAGTCAGCACCGATCAGGTCGGCCACGTCCTGGGTCGAACGATTGTGCGCGATCAGTTCGTGAGCGCTTGGCATGTCGATGCCGTAGACGTTCGGGTAACGCACGGCCGGTGCCGCGGAGCAGAAGTAGACGTTCTTGGCGCCAGCTTCACGGGCCATCTGGATGATCTGTTTGCAGGTGGTGCCGCGCACGATCGAGTCGTCCACCAGCATCACGTTCTTGCCGCGGAACTCCAGCTCGATGGCGTTGAGCTTCTGGCGTACGGATTTTTTCCGCGCTGCCTGGCCCGGCATGATGAAGGTCCGGCCGATGTAGCGGTTTTTCACGAAACCTTCGCGGAACTTCACGCCCAGGTGGTTCGCCAGCTCCAGGGCCGCGGTGCGGCTGGTGTCCGGAATCGGGATGACCACGTCGATGTCGTGCTCGGGACGCTCGCGCAGGATCTTCTCGGCCAGCTTCTCACCCATGCGCAGGCGAGCCTTGTACACCGACACGCCGTCGATGATCGAGTCCGGACGCGCCAGGTACACGTGTTCGAAGATGCACGGGGTCAGGGACGGGTTGGTCGCGCACTGACGGGTGTGCAGCTTACCCTCTTCAGTGATGTAGACCGCTTCGCCCGGCGCCAGGTCGCGGATCAGGGTAAAGCCCAGCACGTCCAGGGACACGCTCTCGGAGGCGATCATGTACTCGACGCCTTCGTCGGTGTGACGCTGGCCGAAGACGATCGGACGGATGCCGTGCGGGTCGCGGAAGCCGACGATACCGTAGCCGGTGATCATCGCCACGACCGCGTAGCCACCTATGCAACGGTTGTGCACGTCGGTGACGGCAGCGAACACGTCTTCTTCGGTTGGCTGCAACTTGCCGCGCTGGGCCAGTTCGTGAGCGAACACGTTGAGCAGCACTTCCGAGTCGGAGTTGGTATTGACGTGGCGCAGATCAGATTCGTAGATCTCCTTGGCCAACTGTTCAACGTTGGTCAGGTTGCCGTTGTGCGCCAGGGTGATGCCATATGGCGAGTTGACGTAAAACGGTTGAGCTTCGGCCGAGGTCGAGCTACCGGCAGTCGGATAACGCACATGGCCAATGCCCATGTGGCCGACGAGGCGCTGCATGTGACGCTGATGAAACACGTCACGTACCAGACCATTGTCCTTGCGCAGAAATAACCGGCCGTCGTGGCTGGTCACAATCCCGGCAGCGTCCTGGCCGCGGTGCTGGAGGACGGTTAGCGCGTCATACAGCGCCTGATTGACGTTCGACTTACCGACGATACCGACGATGCCACACATGCGACGCAACCCCTACTTAATGAAACTGAACTGAACACGACTCACTGCGGCGTTTTCGCCGTCGGCAAGAGATGCTCCTTGAACGGTATGTCAGCGGGTACGCTGATACCGCTGGCCAGCCACTGACTGCTCCACCCCAATATGAGGTTTTTGGACCAGTCTGCAACCAATAGAAATTGTGGCACGAGCCGCGACTCCTGCCACCATGAATCCTGCTGTACCGGGCCCAGGCTCAACAGCCCGACTGCGGTGACCACCAGCAAGGCGCCACGCGCCGCACCGAAGGCCATGCCGAGGAATCGATCGGTCCCGGAGAGGCCGGTGACGCGAACCAGTTCGCCGATAAGATAATTGATCATTGCACCCACCACGAGGGTGGCCACAAACAAGATGGCGCAGCCGGCGATCACGCGGGCCGAAGGTGTTTCGATGTATCCAGCGAGGTACTCGGACAATGAGCCACCAAACATCCAGGCAACGGCTCCTGCGATGATCCAGGTCACCAGCGATAATGCTTCTTTTACGAAGCCGCGGCTCAGACTGATCAAAGCGGAGATGGCGATGATTGCAACGATCGCCCAGTCAACCCAGGTAAATGGCACAGTACAGCCTACAGACGGATAAGGCGGCGCATTTTAGCAGAGCCCATGGCTATCGGTAAGCTGCGATTTTCAGTGCATTTCAAATAGGGACGATCGTTTCAGCCGCGCTCGGGCTGGAAACGCACCACAAAACCCTTGAGGTTCTGTTTGCGGTTCAACAGATCACGCAGACGGTCGGCTTCGGCGCGCTCGATCAGCGGCCCGACGAACACCCTATTCTTGCCATCCGCGGTGCGGATATAGGCGTTGTAGCCCTGGCTGCGCAGGGTTTTCTGCAGGCTTTCGGCGCTTTCACGATTGGCCAGGCTGGCCAGTTGCACCGACCAACTGACCGACAGGCCATTGGCATCGACCCGACTCTGGGTGGTGTCAGGCTTGCTGGCGGGCACAGCCGGAGCAGGTACTGGCTTGGGTGCTGGCGGCGAGGTAACCGGCTTGGCCACCACCGGCGCCGCGACGATCGGTGCGCTCGGGGCGACAGTCGGTGTGCTCGCGGCCGGTGCCTGCTCCATGGCAATTTCGGCATCGCTGGGCACAGGTTCCTGCGGCAGCGCTTGTGGCTCGGGAACCACCACCGGCTCGACCTGGACCTGAGGCATGGCCGGCGCCCGTGGTGCGGCCGGAGCCTGGACCACCACCTGGCGCTGTTCATCCTCACGGGAGAACATCATCGGCAGGAAAATCACCGCCAGGGCCACCAGCACCAGTGCACCGACCATCCGCTGCTTGTACGCGTTATCCAGCAAAGCCATCTGCAGCTTCCTCCGTGGAGTGCCGAGCGAGCCATTCAAGGGCCTCGGCGACACAATAAAATGATCCGAACAGCAGAATCTCGTCGTCTGCCGTTGCCTGCGCGCTCTGCCCCTCCAGGGCTTCGGCCACACTTGCATAGGAGGTCACGGACGCGCCAAGGTTCTGCAACGCGGCCTGTATATCCGCAACCGGGCGGGCGCGCGCAGAATCCAGCGGGGCGACAGCCCAGTGCTGGACACTAGCACTCAATTCACCGACAACTCCATCAAGATCCTTGTCGGCCAGCAATCCGAAGACCGCCAGGCGCCGACCCACCACCGGCCGCCGGGCCAGGCGCTGCGCCAGGTACTCGGCCGCGTGCGGATTGTGCCCGACGTCCAGCATCAGGTTCAGGCGCTTGCCCTGCCAGTTGAACTGACGCCGATCCAGGCGCCCGACCACGCGAGTCGCCTGCAATGCCGCGGCAATCTGCTCAGGCATCCAAGGCAGGTCCAGCAAGGCGTAGGCCTGCAGCGCCAGCGCAGCGTTTTCCATCGGCAGGTCGAGCAATGGCAGATCCCGCAGCTCAAGCGTACGCCCCTGGCCGTCGACACCGCGCCACTGCCAGTGCTGGTCCGTCAGGCCCAGGTCAAAATCCCGACCCCGCAGGAAAAATGGGCAGGCCAGCTCGCGCGCCTTGTCCAGCAGGGGTTGTGGTGGATTGAGGTCGCCACACAGCGCCGGAGCGCCGTGGCGGAAAATCCCGGCCTTCTCGAAGGCCACCGATTCCCGGGTATTGCCCAGGTAGTCGGCATGATCGACACCGACACTGGTGACCAGCGCGATATCTGCATCCACCAGGTTGACCGTGTCCAGGCGCCCGCCAAGACCAACTTCCAGAACCACCGCATCCAGACCTGCGCGCTGGAACAGCCAGAACGCCGCCAGGGTGCCCATTTCGAAGTAGGTCAGGGAGATTTCGCCACGGCCCGCCTCCACCGCAGTGAAGGCCTCGCACAGCTGTTCGTCAGTGGCCAACACGCCATTGACCTGCACCCGCTCGTTGTAATGCAGCAGATGCGGAGAATTGTAGACACCCACCTTCAGGCCCTGCGCGCGCAGCAAGGAAGCCACGAACGCACAGGTAGAACCCTTGCCGTTGGTGCCGGTGACCGTGATCACCCGAGGCGCCGGCTTGCCCAGCCCCATCCGGGACGCTACCTCTTGCGAGCGCGCAAGCCCCATGTCGATGGCGGACGGATGCAACTGCTCAAGGTAGGCGAGCCATTCGCCAAGGGTACGTTGGGTCATAGGTTGGCAGGCACCGGCGGAACCACGATTGGCTCGATAGGTGCGGCGACGAACTCAGGCGTCGGCAGGCCCATCAGTTGCGCCAGCAGGTTGCCCAGGCGTGGACGCAGCTCGGAACGGGCAATGATCATATCGATGGCGCCGTGCTCAAGCAGGAACTCGCTGCGCTGGAAGCCTTCTGGCAGTTTTTCCCGTACGGTCTGCTCGATCACGCGCGGACCGGCGAAGCCGATCAGGGCCTTGGGTTCGCCGACGATCACGTCGCCCAGCATCGCCAGGCTGGCGGAAACGCCGCCGTAGACCGGGTCGGTCAGTACCGAGATGAACGGAATGCCTTCTTCACGCAGACGCGCCAGGACCGCCGAGGTCTTGGCCATTTGCATCAACGAGATCAGGGCTTCCTGCATCCGCGCGCCACCGGAAGCGGCGAAGCAGATCATCGGGCAACGGTGCTCCAGCGCATAGTTGGCCGCACGCACGAAGCGCTCGCCGACGATCGCGCCCATGGAACCGCCCATGAAGGAGAATTCGAACGCCGACACCACCACCGGCATGCCCAACAGGGTACCGCTCATGGAGATCAGGGCGTCTTTTTCACCGGTCTGCTTCTGGGCAGCAGTCAGGCGGTCCTTGTACTTCTTGCCGTCGCGGAATTTCAGACGGTCAACCGGCTCCAGCTCGGCGCCCAATTCGGCACGGCCTTCAGCGTCGAGGAAGATGTCGATCCGTGCACGGGCGCCAATGCGCATGTGGTGATTGCACTTGGGGCAAACATCCAGGGTCTTTTCCAGTTCCGGACGGTACAGCACCGCCTCGCAGGATGGGCACTTGTGCCACAGACCTTCAGGCACCGAGCTTTTTTTCACCTCGGAACGCATGATCGAAGGGATCAGTTTGTCTACTAACCAGTTGCTCATGCTTTCTTTCTCCAGTACCGGCGGCCCGAACGCTCTGGTTCGCAGCCCCGTGTATGCCCTTGAGCTAAATTCATGTGTGCGGCGATGATCGGTACGCTACGGCGGTCAGCACTAGGCCGTGACCTGCCTGCAACGCACTCCATCCTCAGCCATCCAGACAACCCGCGCTTGGGGTTGCCACTTCGGTTCTGGCCCGCCCGAAGGCGACGCCTGCCTGCTGTGTGCAGCGCATGTTTTGTACCATGCAGTGGACGGCGGCAGACTGCCAGCCGTCACATCGTCGCGGTGCTGCTGCGTACGGCCTGCATAAATGCGTGAATCCTTGCGTGATCCTTGATGCCCTTGCCCTGCTCTACCCCACCACTGACGTCCACCGCGTACGGCTGGACCCGAGCAATGGCCTGCGCCACGTTGTCCGGGGTCAGGCCGCCGGCCAGGATAATCGGCTTGCGCAAACCCGGCGGTATCAATGACCAGTCGAAGGCCTCGCCGGTTCCACCGGGCACTCCTTCGACATAGGTATCGAGCAAGATCCCACTGGCACTCGGGTAGGCATCACAGGCAGCGGCGATATCGTCCCCGGCCTTGACCCGCAGGGCCTTGATATAGGGCCGGTGCCAGCCTTCGCAATCGGCCAGGGTTTCATCACCATGGAACTGCAACAGGTCCAGCGGCACGGCATCGAGGATCTCGCCGAGCTCGCAGCGACTGGCGTTGACGAACAAACCCACGGTGGTCACGAACGGCGGCAGCGCGGCGATAATTGCCCGCGCCTGCTGGACCGTGACCGCCCGCGGGCTCTTGGCGTAGAACACCAACCCGATGGCATCGGCCCCCGCCTCGACCGCCGCCAGCGCGTCTTCAATGCGGGTAATCCCACAAATTTTGCTGCGAACGGCTGGCATGTCGGGGGAACCTCAGGGCAAATCCGGGAAAGTCCCGGATGGTAGCAAATGCATTGGCGGGCGTCAGCCGTCAAGTTCCGAGAAGCCGGTGAGGAAATGCGGCCCGATGTAACGCTCTGGCAGCGGGAATTCATCACGGTACTCGACCTGCACCAGGTACAGCCCGAAGGGATGGGCCGTGACCCCGCCCGTGCGGCGAATCCGGCTCTCCAGCACCTCCTTGGCCCACTCCACCGGACGCTCGCCGGTACCGATGGTCATCAGCACCCCGGCAATGTTACGCACCATGTGATGCAGGAAGGCACTGGCGCGAATGTCCAGCACGATCATTTTGCCGTGCCGGGTCACGCGCAGGTGATGGATCTGCTTGACCGGCGACTTGGCCTGGCACTGCCCCGCGCGAAAGGCGCTGAAATCGTGCGTACCGAGCAAATGCTGCGCAGCTTCGGCCATGCGTTGCTCATCCAGCGGCCGATGGTTCCAGGTCACTTCCTCGTTGAGGTGGGCCGGGCGGATCTGGTCGTTGTAGATGACATAACGATAACGCCGGGCAATGGCCTTGAAGCGCGCATGGAAATCCGCCGGCATGACCTTGGCCCAACTGACGCTGATGTCGTGGGGCAAGTTGATGTTGGCGCCCATGACCCAGGCCTTCAGCGAACGCTCCACCTGGGTGTCGAAATGCACCACCTGGCCACAGGCGTGCACACCGGCATCGGTGCGCCCCGCGCAATGCAGGGACACCGGCGAATCGGCGACTTTCGACAAGGCCGTCTCGAGGGCTTGTTGCACGGTGGCCACGCCGGAGGCCTGGCGCTGCCAGCCGCGGTAGCGCGAGCCTTTGTATTCGACGCCCAACGCGATCCGGAAAAAGCCGTCGGCCGCCATTTCGGCGGCCGGGTTATCTATATTTGCCAAGGGGTGACAGCCTGCTGATTTACGCTAAGGCGGGCATTATAAGGGTGTGCGCCGGGGATGCCATGTTCGCGCTGTTTTTTGTTTTGCGCTTGCTCACAGTGAATCTGTGGGGCCTGGCCGGACGGATGCTGGATCAGGCCGAGTACATATCCATTTCTTCGGTAACGGCCTCCTATGGTTCCGCCTGACGGCGGCTCACTTTTGAACAGCGCAAAAGTAAGCAAAACGCTCTTCCCCACCACTTGGTG